>CAZXHY010000005.1:0-48425 GCA_964639945.1 uncultured Gammaproteobacteria bacterium | reverse complement strand
CAAATCGTCCATGGGACAAGTTTTGGCCTGAACACCACTCGCATCTATACCGTGGCCATGCACACGCAGTACTCGCATTCGTTTTTACGAATAGCAGCGGGAAGCGAGACTATGTCTCAAATACATGAGCTTGGAGAACTACTGATTAAATATTTATAATTACTTTCCGGTCGGGGTCGCAGAAAGCGTCGCAATTTGTTCTGCAATATATGACTCAATGCCCTCAAATCCTATTCCAATTTTTGGAACAAGAATATATTGACCTTTTGCACTGTGTGAAGCGATAAGTATGTTGTCTTCGGTGAGTGGTATCCGAGACACATGAAAATCCAACGGATTACCATATCGTTGCATAAGTTCTAACACATACGACGCTGTTAGATCTGTTGCTATAAATTTATTTACTTGTGTAAGAAGTGATGGAATTTTTACAATTCCTCCCAATGTTTTTAGTTTGGCAATCACACCAGATATAAGCGCTTGTTGACGCATAGATCGATAAAAATCTCCCGGATACATGATAGAGTGACGCGATCGCACAAACTGTAAGGCAGGGCTCGCTTCCATGACCTGCTCACCTTTTTCAAATTTTACCGTCTCATATCGACACATAAATTCATGCTCTAGCAATTCGCCAGAGAGAGTAGCTGTAACTGCCTCTACGTCCTCAGGTGATTTACCGCATACATCTGTTTCTTTACCTGCTAAAGGATAGTATGTATCCTCAAAGGTAAATGGTACTTTCACCGTGATGGGACCAAGTGTATTTAACACACTTTTAAATCCTTCAAAACTTACCGCGACATATGCATCCACACTCATACCAGTTACTTGAGCGGCTGCATATTTGGCAAGATTTGCACCCCCTTCTTCTCCTAAGTATTCAGAAGGTCGATCGCGGTATTGCTTCGTATCAAAACCGTATGCATACGCTGTATTTATTTTTTCTTGTACTGTTCCGTTTGGCAATAATGGTAGTGGCACCCAAAGATCACGAGGGATAGATATAAATGACACGCTCTTTAGTTTTGGGTCTATATGTGCGACCATCATCGTGTCGGTCAGCAACCCCCCCTCATGTGTTCCCCCTCCATATCCCATAAGCAAAACATTTTTGGGAGCCAATGGATCTGGTGTGGGAGTAGGGGTAGGAGCAACACGCAATAACCCACCAGTTTGCTTGTTACCTCGCAGCAGTGAAAACGCGCCCAAAACGAGCGCTAAGAAAATCAATATGACTATAATCAACTTTCGATTCATAAGCATTGAATTATAACAAATTTATAAACACACCAATGAATTCTCGTATAAATTGAATTATCCTAGGAGGTAGTAGCGGATACATTTGATGTATGAATGCAAATCAAGGAAATTACCTCAACAAACATTTATGAAGTTATTAACCTACCCCAAACACCAACACTTGCCAGTATGGCACCAATTAAAGTAATCATGATTTTCACCCACATTGGCCATTTTGTCCAAAACCACATTGAAACGATACCAATCGGGTACCACACAAAAAACATAACTATGGTAAAAAATACTTTTAAGGAAATGCCTGATCCTTTTTTCACTTGTGTTCTACCTATCAAGAAATATAGTATGGGTCCAAGAAAAGGAAGTAAAACAGTCACTATTAACCAAATAATTTTATTGTTTGAGTTTTTAAACTCGGACTTCAAAATATCAATGAGAGCCATCAACCAAAAAATAAAACTTAACCCTACGAACATGAATGATCCCAAAAATAAACCACCCAAAATCGTTGCACTGTCCGAAGAAATTGGCATTGGGGATATCGTAGGAATAATTGTGGGCGTCATACGTCTATCGTGATCTACAATAAGCTAGTTGTCAACTTCTTATTTATCATTCTGCATTTTGGGATAATGACACTTCTTCCATTTCTTTCCGCTTCCACACCAGCATGGATCATTGCGACTCAACGTTTTCGAATTCACTTTTGGAGCTTTAGGCTGAGCTTCGCTCGACGCATTGGTTTGTAACGTTCTCGGCTTAGAAACAGGAATTATCGGCTGTGCTACAGCGGCGCCGACTACTTGCCCCTCGTGATCATGATGATGGTGATGTGGAGCCTGATTTGGTGCTAATTGTACTTGCACTTTGAAAATACGGTGCACGATTTCACTATCGATAGTGGCTACCAATCGCTCAAACATAGAAAACGCTTCATTTTTGTATTCGACCAATGGGTCACGTTGCCCATACCCTCGAAGCCCTATACCTTCTCGCAAATCATCTATCGCATCCAAATGATCCATCCATAGATTATCGATAACCTGCAGACTAACCCATCGCTCTATCTGCCTCGCCACCTCTTCACCGACTTGCTTCTCTCGTTGTATATAGACGTCTTCAGAAACTTTCGTCAAAAATTCCGTAATATCCACTTCTGTATGTAGCTGTTCAAGCTGTTTGACCAGTTGCGCTTGCGATGCTGGATCAAATGGAATAATGGAAGTAAACTCCGCTATGATTTTTTCACGATCTATCGTGTGTTCTGCGCTGTAGATGGCGACCACATTTCCAATTTCTGCAGCAAATTTTTGCAATAGCGCGTCACGCTGACTATCACCTTCCAAAATCTTTCTTCTGCGTCGATACACTATCTCGCGTTGACGGGTGAGCACATCATCATATTCGACCAAATGTTTTCTGTTGTCGAAATGGAATCCTTCTACCTTTATCTGCGCTTGTTCCAATGCTCGTGACACCATCGGATGCTCTAGTGGCACATCTTCTGGTAGCTTAAACACCGTCATAAGTTTCGACACCTGATCTCCTCCAAACAATCGCATGATGTCGTCCTCGAGTGATACATAAAAGCGACTAGCACCCGGATCTCCCTGACGACCACTCCGACCGCGGAGCTGATTGTCTATACGACGAGATTCATGACGATCTGTACCGATGACGTAGAGTCCACCCAGCTCTAACACTTCGTCATGACGCGCCTTCCACGCAGCGATATCCTTTTCATAATTTTTGGGGTCTTCATATTCCCATTTTTCTTTTTTCGATCCGCCCAAAATGATGTCCACTCCTCGACCTGCCATGTTGGTCGCTACAGTAACCCCACCCTTTTTTCCTGCCTCAGAAATAATCATGGCTTCTTGTAAATGATTTTTTGCATTAAGTACTTCATGTGGCACACCACGACGTTTAAGCGCTTCACTTATGACTTCATTTTTATCTATAGACGTAGTACCAACAAGAATTGGCTGTCCTTTTTTGTGATGTTCTATGATGTCTTCGACGATAGCTGCGTATTTCCCTCGTACTGTTTTGTAGACCATGTCAGAGAAGTCTTCTCGCTTCATGGATCTATGTGTCGGCATCACGACTACTTCGAGATTGTAGATTTTCTTAAATTCTTCGGCTTCGGTAGCAGCTGTTCCCGTCATACCCGCAAGCTTTTCGTACATTCGGAAATAATTTTGCAAACTTACGGTCGCCAATGTTTTGCTTTCTTGCTGGATAGCGACCCCTTCTTTGGCCTCTATCGCTTGATGAATACCTTCACTGAATCTACGACCATTGAGCAATCGCCCAGTAAACTCATCGACGATGACTACTTGGCCGTCTTTGACTATGTATTCTTTTTCTCGAGCAAACAGTGCACGAGCCTTCAGCGCTGCTTCTATATGATGGACTGTCTCAAAACTAGATTCATAAATATTTCCAACGCCGAGCAACTTTTCTACTTTTAGAATTCCTTTGTCGGTAAGATGCGCGGTTCGGAGCTTTTCATCTATCACAAAATCTGTATCACCCGTCAATTTTTCTACCAATTTGGCATAGTCATAATATTTGTGAGTCGCTTCTTCGGCTGGTGCTGAGATTATATGTGGTGTACGGGCTTCGTCTATAAGAATAGAATCTACTTCATCTATGATTGCGTAGTGATATTCGCGCTGCGCAAGCTGCCCCATCTCTGTGGCCATGTTATCTCGCAGATAATCAAATCCGAATTCTGAATTTATACCATAGGTGATATCTGCAAGATACGCTTCTTTGCGAGTCACAGGCTTGAGATGCATCAGGCGCCAATCACCAGAGGATTTATCTTCAAACTCAGGGTCATAGATAAACGACTGCTCACTGATAATCGCCGATACCGTCATCCCAAGCATATGATAAATTGGAGCCATCCACCCTGCGTCTCGACGAGCGAGATAATCGTTAACGGTGACGAGGTGCGCACCGCGGCCGGTAAGTGCATTGAGGTATAAAGCAGGAGTAGCAGAAAGTGTTTTTCCTTCCCCTGTCTTTTGTTCCGCAACTTTCCCTTGGTGAAGGGCCGCAGCTGCCATAAGCTGGACATTATAGTGACGTTCTCCTATAGTGCGCCCCGCGGCTTCTCGTACCAGCGCAAACGCTTCGGGCATGAGGTCATCGAGTGTTTCTCCACTACTGAGTCTTTTTTTGAATTCTGCTGTTTTTTTGGCTATACCATCGTCTTTCAAGCGCTTAAACTCTGGCTCGAGAAGATTTACCTTATCCACGATGGTTTGCAAGGTTTTTATTTCTTTCGCATTGCTATCTAGGAGATTCGAGAGGAACTTAAACATGGTCGTATAATTTTACCACAAATCACTCATTTTCGAGCAAGGAAAAACCGATTATTCAAATAATTGGTGTGATGTACCTCGCTATATATGGCATGAAGTTTTTTTTCTAAATCTTTTACTTTTTCCTCATATTCACCATCTCGCAAATAATTCATAAGGATATATCCATGAGGTGAAAGCATCGCTCGGACTTCTTTCAGAAACTTCGTGTCACGCAAGAAGTCGGGAAGGTCGCGCGCGATATATATATCTATGACGACTACGTCATATTTTTCTTTAGATTTCCGAACAAACTTCCTCGCATCCGCAGTGATAAGCCGAAGATTCGGTATATCTCGCAATCCAAAATACTTCATCCCCAACTCGATCATGACAGCATCTATATCTACTCCCACTATCTGCGCTTTAGGAAATACAGTAGATAAAATATGGATAATCGTGCCACCCGCTACCCCAAAAACCACTATCTTTTTTGCGCTCAAGCGGCGTGTTACATGCAAATGTTCCACTGCATAATTCCAAAATGTATATATGTATTGGCTTGATTGATGTACCCCATTTACGGTGAGTTTGTTTTTTCCTGCGTCTTTTATAACGCGGATATCAGCGTTGTACACGCTACTGCGCCTCTCAAGCAATAGAGGATAGATATACGTCAAGCCAAGCTTGATTGTGTCAGTTAACGACGTATTTCTTTCTTGCCGACAAATGGCACAAGCACATCAGGGACACGGATAGATCCGTCTGCTTGTTGGTAATTTTCCATGATGGCGACAAGTATACGAGGCGAAGCAATCGCCGTATTATTTAATGTATGACAAAATTTGGTACTGCCATCTTTTGCCTTATATCGAATCTTGAGTCGACGCGCTTGGAAATCTCCCATAAACGAATCAGACATCGTCTCCCCATACCCACCACGCCCAGGCATCCATGTCTCGATGTCATACTTTTTCACCTGAGGCTCGCCCATATCGCCTGTACACATGAGCAACACTCGGTACGGCAATTTCAAATCTTGTAGAACTTCCTCTGAATTGGCCAATAACTCCTCATGTAGAGTAAGAGAGTTGTTCGTTTCAGAAGTCGATATAATAACTTGTTCAATTTTATTGAATTGATGTATTCTATAGACCCCTCTGGTATCTTTACCATAACTTCCTGCTTCTCTTCGGAAACACGGAGAAAATGCTACAAATTTTTTCGGCAAATCTTTTTCCAAAAGCACTTCGTCACTATAATATGCAGTGACCGGCACTTCTGCAGTTCCCGATATATATATATCATCTTTTGGTAGATGGTACACTTCGTCCCGACTCCACGGGAAATGCCCTACACCAAAAAATGTAAACTCTTTGGTAAGACTTGGTGCGATAAGTGGTGTATACCCTTTGGCCACAAGTTTTTGAAATGTATACATCAGGACAGCCAGTTCAAGCATCGCACCTTCGTTTTTGAGAAAATACGCCCGTGATCCACCCACTTTGGCACCGCGATCAAAATCGATAAGGTCTAATGATCTCGAAAGTTCGATATGATCTTTGGCTTTAAAGCCAAACACGACTGGGTCGCCCCATTTTTTCATCTCTACATTTCCACTTTCATCCTTCCCTACTGGAACACTGCTATCTGGCACGTTCGGAACCGTAAGCATCGCAGCATTAAATTGCTCCTCAACCCCGCGCAGTGCATCCTCTATTTCTTTCAACTCGATCTTTATAGCTTTTCCTCGGGTATTTGACTCGTCTGATCGAATTTTACTTACCTCGTTGCGCTCGGTACGCAATGCATCAGATTTTGCGATAAGTTCACGAC
Organism: uncultured Gammaproteobacteria bacterium; assembly: GCA_964639945.1. GTDB lineage: Bacteria > Patescibacteriota > Microgenomatia > UBA10105 > UBA927 > UBA927. The sequence goes on along the minus strand of CAZXHY010000005.1, from coordinate 42,015 downwards.
GCGTGTCATCTAGCTTTAGCAACTCATCCCAATCCACTACACGATTTTTGTTTACGGCAGCGACTTTGCACAATTCTAAATTTTCTCGAATAAATTTTATGTCCAACATATATATGTCCTTTCTGTAAGTATACCAATAAAAAACACGCAACGTATGTGCGTGTTATGGTTCCGCGTATGCGGAAAGGTGCCACCCTAACATGTTCTTAATTTATAGCTATTACGGGCTTATCCGGACTGGTTTTTTACCCCTGTCGGCTTGGCAGATGGAATTCCGCCTCAAACGCCTTTCTATACCCTATTATACGAGTTGTTTGTTTTGTGTCAACTGTTCGCGAATAATTGGTTTGAGTTGCTCTAATGCTCTTTTACGATGATTATATAAATCATTCTCAGCGTCTGAGAGCTCATCATGATTATAATATTTGTTTATTTCTGGCAAAAACAAAAGTGATCGAAACGGAAACCCTTCGCTCAGATTCCCAGTCGGAATGAGGGGAACTACACCGCGTACACTGGCCTCTGCTGTATGCACCTGTCCATCTGGTAGTACCAGTGCCAACACGAGTCGCAACTGTGCACTGCGCTCGCCTTCTGGCACATGACGCATACGCTCAATCGTATAGGCTATCAATTCATCATCAGAGCTTTCACGAGTTTTATCTACCCATCTATGAGACTTCACTCCGGGCTCTCCGCCTAACGCATCTATTTCAAATCCCCCATCATCGGCAAGGGTGGGAAGATTTGATTCTTTCGCATAATACGAAGCTTTGAGTATCGCGTTTTCCTCAAACGTAGCTCCCGTTTCTTGTGGAAAATCGGTGATCCCCACGTCTCGGAGACTCACGAGCTCAATGGGAACATCCGCGAGGAATCTCCTAAGTTCTGCGAGCTTTCCGGGATTGGTGGTAGCGATAAGAAGTTTGTTCATCACAATCCAAGTTCTTCGTGATGCTCTTGCATGACTGTCAGCGTAAGTGTGATAAATTCCTCCAACGGAATCCCCAATCGTTCTTCACATTGAGCGATCTGTTCTCGTGATACTGCTTTGGCAAATTCTTTATTTTTCCATTTTTTCATGATGGAAGACACTTCAACGGTTGCTAATTTTTTATCTGGGCGGATGAGGGTGACGGCTACGATAAATCCAGTAAGTTCATCGACCGTTTCGAGTGCCCACTCCATAAGCCCATCAAGCTCTGCCAAATGAGTACGCTTACCGTTGTGTGACATGAGCGCTCGCACGATAGGCCCATCGGTCACTCCCATATCTGCAAGCCACGACAGTGTTTTTTTCGTGTGTTCGTCTGGGGTATCTTTCGTCTCTTCCCAATCTGCGTCGTGGAGTAGCCCCATAGCTTCCCATACATCTGGATCTCCACCTAGTTTATTTGCCAGCGCTCGCATGGCAAATCCTACAGCATACATATGACGACGCAAGTTATCATTCTTGGTATGCTCGTGGAGCAACTCTGTGGCTTTTTGTTTGGTAATCACGAGATAACCCCTTCAAATTCGACTGTTCCACCACAATACTTCACGATCATTTCCACAGCTTCATGAAGGGAGGTGGCCACTTGTGCGGGTGTAATGTCGAAAACACCATCGACGTTTACCCATACATCACGAGTTTCTTCCGTCACCATGGTTCGCTGGGAATCACGATAATTGAAATCTATGTTATATCCGCCTGCTTTATCGTAATAGGCAATTTCTTTCGCAGTATATTTGGTGGGTTCTTTGTCGCCCAAAAGAAGTATCTCGTCTCCCTCTCCCGCAAATCGCAAGACAGTAGGATACTGCATAGCACTGTGATCGAACGCGCCCACAGAAACTCGATGCTTCATGACCACCAGATTATATGCATCGACGCATGTGTTAACGGTATACAATTCTTTTCCTTGCGCGACCCTGCGAAGAAGCGCTTCAGGAGACGGTCTGCGAGAATGCCAATCTATCCCCATCTGCTTATACAGCTTTCGGTAACTGACTAACTCAGGGTATGTACCCATGACTTCGTTGGTAAGTCCTGCGATCGACTTCAAAAACTCTTGTTTTTCTTCTTCCAGTTTTGGATCAGTTTTCTTTATCGTTACACCACGAATAAGCGCGACTCCAATAGATATACTTGGGATAGCGCTTTTCAGTGTTGGGTCTATCGTGATAAATTCTGGTTTCTCAATTTTATTTACCAATGTAGTTAGACCGATTCGCTCAGCACATGCGTCGTTTAATCTTTTTATCACAATTTCTTTTGGATATTGAAGCAAAAACCACGCTGCTCTCGGACCATGTGTTTTACCTAAAAACGCCAAATAAATCGCGGCGAATGCATCTTGTGACGGAATGTTCAGTGTTTTTATTTTATTAAAAATAGCAAATTGTAAATCGTCAGGATTTCCAATTTCCTCTACAAAACTAGTGATAGATAACAAAAATTCTTTTTGCTGAGCAGTTAAACTGGTCACTTCGGCAGGCAGTTCTTTACTAATCTGCATTCTAAGCTCTTCTGGAGCATATTGACCAAGCCAAACTCGAGCGTATTTTTCTCGCTCTTTTATATTCTGTAGTTCTGGGAACGTTAACAACCCACCCTTAGCTTCTTCAAGTTTTTTGTAAAGATCAACATTAGGCAATTGTATATAGTTAGCTATATCTCGAAATCGAGGAAGATACAGATTTGGATTTTTCTCTGGTAACTCTGACGTTTGTGATAATTCAAATGCACGAGACAAATTTTCATCGCCACCACTGTTGTATGCTTGCCAACACCTGTCATACTCATCAAATAAGTCTGGGATAGCCATGGTCCCCATAGGGTCAAACTCTATAGCTTGTTTGTAATCTGTCCGAGTAAACAGGAATCGCCCTACATCAGCAGGCAACAAACTGGTCAGATCTCGACCTTTGAGCCCCAACCCTTTAGACGAAGACATTTTCTTTCCGCCAATCAAGAAAAATTCGTATGGTAGGTTATAAGGATTTTCTATATGAAATACGTCTTTACATAACTCTTTGGCTATATCACGAGATCCTCCAGCCGATGAATGATCTTTTCCGGCACCCTCTATAGTGACCCCAAGCACTTTCCAGTGCGCTGGCCAATCGACTTTCCATGGTAATTTCCCAGGATGATGAGCCGGATTATTTGGATCTGAAAACGGACTCGTGCGCCCTGTGTATCCACACCCTTGTGCCCACGTCACCATAGATGGTTCACAAGTATATTCAACAGTTGTCCCATCCCATCCATGCACACGAGTAGTCCCAAGCTTTCCACATTTCTCACAAACCACCTGAAGCGGTAACCACCCCTTATCTCTTTTTTTACTCCCACTGACTTTTTGATATATGTCTTGGATATGAGCGGCATTATCCAACGCTTCTTTTATCACCCCATCAAACAACCCCGCATGATACATGTCCCACGAATATCGAAACTCTGCTCGTACTCCAAGACCACGAAGTACTTTTTGAAAATCTTGCGTGAAGTAATCAGCGAAACTTTTATACCCATCTTCTGGAGGTTTGGCCAATCTCAGTGGTCGGCCCAGTTCCGCACTCATGTGTGCCAAATCAGGTGGCAGCCCATCTACAGGATCAAAGTCGTTAAATATATAGGTGAATTTCGCTTCTTTCCCAGCGTCTATAAGCGATCGATATGCGAGATCATGCACGATAGGACCTCGGAGTGAACCGATGTGTGCATATCCAGATGGCGTAAACATATCATCCACCCAATATGGAACATGGCTACCCGACGCGATAATATCTTGCGCAATTTTATCTGACCAAAACATATATGCTCCTTTTTATATTGTACTCGATCGTCTAGCTATAAAAAAACCCGCCTGTGTGGCGGGTCTAGTTCATCTATCTCATCATTAATCTATATGCAAGACTTTGTAGAGAACTTTGCCCGCCGGCGCCTCTACTTCTACTTTTTCACCGACCTTCTTACCTATCAATGCTTTACCAAGTGGTGATTCATGAGAGATTTTTTTAGCCATAGGATCTGCTTCCCATTCCCCTACGATAGAATATACTTCTTCTTTGCCATGAATATGGAGCGTCACTTTACATCCTACATCTACGGATCCTTTGGAGTGTGACGTCACGAGTTTTGCATCATGGAGTATCTCCTCTAATTCTTCGATTCTCCCATCCATGAACGCCAAATCTTGTTTGGCAGAAGAATACTCACTATTTTCAGATAAATCACCTTGGTCGCGTGCGTCGGCAAGCCGCGCCACAGCAGCTGGGCGTTTTACCTCTACCAACTCTTTATGTTCGGCTTTTAATGTGTCTAAGCCTTCTTTGGTTAAAATAACATTTTTATCCATATTCGTAAAAAAAACCTCCCCATTCGTGCCGTCACTAGGGAGAAAATACTCAATTAACTTTTGTGATCTTCTCAAAATTACAAAACCTTGTCAAGGCAGCATTGCATAATAAAATCTCATGAGTCAAAAGAGAGCATTAAAAAATGATTGTGCGAATAAAAAAGGCTGATAGAATAAGCTAAAGTTGATTTGCACTTGCATGTATATTATGATGCAGCGCAGGTAAACATCTCTATGCAAACATATTTAGAACTTACCCCAATGAGGGAGGGAGCCAAAAAACGCGTCATTGAAGTAAAAAATCTTACTCATGTTACGGTGTTTGGACATGAAGACAAACGCAACCATCGTATCGCAGTATCTGGACAGGGATTGGTTGCAGCGTGGCAAGACGATGCCGCATTCTTATCTGGTCCAAGTCATGTAGCGTCAAATCTTGAAATCCCCTTTCCACACGCATCTGCGATTGGCAGGACAAAACGTTCACTAAATATGGCAAAAGGCGAAAATGCAGTTTTTGCACCAATCGGGGAAGCACATCCTTTTGTACTTGGTGGACGCAAATACCGCCGTTTGGAAGTTGTCGTAAGATAGCCTCGCATTTTTATGTCTGACTTTGAAAAAATCCCTACTACGCGTTTATGTGCGCATTGCCGTAGCGAACGCCCAGCGCGGTGCCAAGGCAAAGAAGATATTTTGACGAGTCAATTATTTTCCATGCTCAGCGCGGATTTTTGGCTCCTAGACCATCCCGATCAAATCCCTGAGTTTGTAGAGCGAAAAAAGCTAGAAGCAGCGTGGCCTGAGGTAGAGGCGATGATCAAATTTGCTCGAAGCCGCAAATGTAGATGGATCAAATAAACAAAATAAAATATTATTTTTCCGCTATAGTATATGCGTAGAGCGTGGTACCAGAAAATGTCCCCGTAATAGCTACATTTTTATTCACATACTGTCCGAGCTCTATCGTCTGCGATGCCACCCCTACAGTCTTTCCGTTACCGTCGATGAGTATATAAGAATAATCATCACCTTTACCCGTCAAAAGTTTTCCCTCAAGTGTAACTGTTTGAGCAGTCTCGGTACTTGTCGGCTCAACAGTTGGACGAGCGAGATATTTATATCCAAAAAATCCAGCACTGCCGAGAACACCCACGACTAAAACAAAGATTATAAATGTTTTCATACAATGATTATATCAACAAGCCTTTTGTTGCAAAGAGCCTATTTTATCTTTTGTAGAAATGATGCTTCCAATATGCTTTAACTATTGGCAACGTAAGCGTAGACAGGAAAAATCCGATAGTTGGCACCACTGCATTCACCCACGGATTTTCGACTCCAATGGCATACATATATAGACCCAGTGAAAGGTATGTGAACACCATCAAAAGTGCTTTGCGCAATAAGCTTGTTTCCCACGATTTATCTAGCTCCACGGAACCGTTTCTATTTTCTATAGTTTTAATACGCGATTCTAATTCTGAAAGTGTCGACATGAGAAGATTATATCAAGAATGAATGCTTGTACCCCCAGTGGGATTCGAACCCGCGATTTGTTCCTTGAGAAGGAACCGTCCTAGGCCGCTAGACGATGGGGGCGGCTCGTGTATTGTATCATTTTTGAGCCTACTTCCTAAAGATGGTGAACTACATATAATTTCTTGATACAAAACGGCATTTATGTAATCATATTTATGAGGGCATTATTTTTTCAGCGTCAGCACAGCCCAAACATGCTATAATTTCCACTGCCTAATCGTATTCACACTGCTCAATATATTTTTCATGGAGTTAGCTTCAACCAGACTACATAGAGGTAAACGTAGACAACGATTTTTTCTTTTAATCATCACTCTCCTTGTTTGTTGGTGGATCTATCGCCTCATAATCCCAAAAGAACCCACAATCATCTCCCCCCTTCCTGATGTGGAGGTAAAGGCGGCAACCCACATAACAATCCCTTTTTTCACAAAAAAACGGGATGCCGAAGATCTCACGGACAAAATAAACGAACTCATAGGAGACAATTGGGACAATTATTCTGTCATGGTGGATGGACTATCGGAACCATTTAAAGTAGAAATAAGTGAAGCAGAGATATACACTGGTGCTTCAGTAAACAAAGTGCCAATTCTTGCTGCACTGTACTATTTCGCCCAAAAAGGAGATATAGATCTGGACCAAGTCATAACCCTTCAAGCAAACGAAATCCAAGATTACGGGACGGGATCTATACGATATGACCCTGCCGGAACCACATACTCACTCAAAACACTAGCACGCCTCATGATGAAGCAGAGTGATAACACAGCGGCCTACATTCTCGCGACCGAAGTCATTGGATTTGAAAGACTTGCCCAAGTATTGGAGCTTTGGGGTCTCCCTCAAACAGATATGGTAAACAATAAAACCTCAAACAAAGATATGGCGCAGCTTATGCGGAAAATCTACGAAGAGAAAGTGACAAACCATGCACAAACACTTGAAATGCTTTCATTTATGAAAGACACAGATTTTGAGTCTAGGCTTCCCGCTAAACTGCCAGAAGAAGTCACTGTATACCACAAGATTGGCACAGAAATACGTACGATTCATGACGTGGGAATAGTGACAGACGGAAAACTTACCTACTACATCGGGATATTCACGACCGATGTCGATGACGATCCAACAACTGAGGAACTCATGGCCAAAATTTCGAAATTAGTCTACGACTATCTCAAACACTAATCTTTACACTTTCTTCTTTTTTGTCTTCAATGATGTAGGAATGGCTATAGGAAGTACATCATCCATAGACTCTGCGAAGTGAAACTTTAGATCAGCCAGAACTACTTTTGGAATATCTTCCAAATCTTTCTTGTTGTTCTTTGGTAGGATAACTTGCTTTATCCCTGCCCTATGCGCCGCAATCACTTTCTCTTTCACTCCACCTATTTCCAAAACTCGTCCACGAAGTGTCACCTCACCTGTCATTGCGACTGTTCGCAACACTGGTTTTTTGGTCAGGGCAGAAACTATAGCAGTAGCAATCGCAGCTCCTGCTGAAGGACCATCTTTGGGCACTGCGCCTTCTGGTACATGTACATGGATATCTAACTTCTGATAAAACTTCTCAGCCAGCCCTAGTTCTTTCCATCTACTTCGAGCATACGATAGAGCTGCTTGTGCAGACTCTTTCATGACATCACCGAGCTGGCCCGTCAAGATCAAAGATCCACGTCCCGGCATAAGTGCTACTTCGATAAATAAAATGTCTCCACCAGCCTCAGTCCAAGCAAGCCCTGTCGACATACCCACCTCATCTTTTTTCTCAGCGAGGGTGGAACTAAATTTGTACGGGCCTAAATATTTTTGCAAATCATCTGGCTTGATCGAGATAGCTGTCGTTTTTTTCGTATCGAGATCAGCGATTTTTTTGGCTACTTTGCGAAATACTGTAGCCACTTGTCTCTCGAGACTTCGTACCCCTGCTTCTCTCGTATATTTACGGATAACTTCTCGAATTGCCTCTTCGGAAAGTTTGACCACATCTTTAGGAATACCGTTTATCTCTCGCTGTTTTTCAAAAAGAAAATCTCGAGCTATATGGAATTTCTCATCCTCGGTATACCCTGCGTATCGGATGATCTCCAATCGATCTCGAAGGGCAGGAGGGATCGTATCGAGCTGGTTGCAGGTCGTGATGAAAAATACGTCAGACAAATCAAACGGTGCCTCTAGATAATGATCAGAAAACGCATTGTTTTGCTCTGGGTCTAGTGCCTCAAGAAGTGCAGATGACGGGTCACCACGGAAATCTGTACCCACTTTATCTATTTCATCCAACATAAATACTGGGTTTTTTGTCCCTGCTTGCTTAATCCCTTGGATGATACGTCCGGGCATAGCGCCCACATATGTCCTTCGATGCCCGCGGATCTCTGCTTCGTCACGAATTCCTCCGAGCGACATCTTCACGAATTTACGTCCCAAAGAACGTGCTATAGACTTCCCTATAGATGTTTTACCCACCCCTGGAGGCCCCACAAAACACAAAATCGTCGGTGCCACTGCTTTGCTTTTTTTCTTATCTGGATCAGCAGATTTTGCAGGGGAAGCCTTCTCTTCTTCTTCGATTTGACGGGTACGAAGCTTCATGACCGCCAAAAATTCCATAATACGCTCTTTCACTTTTGCCAACCCGTAGTGATCTTGATCGAGTACTTTTTCTGCTTCCACGATATTCACGCTATTTGTACTAGCCACAGACCAAGGTAGCTCGACCAACCAGTCTAGATATGTACGTACGTAGGAAGATTCTGGATTGTACTGAGACATTTGAGCGAGTCTTCGGAGCTCCTTCTCTGCTTTCGCTCGTACATCTGGAGGCATACCAGCTTTCTTTATTTTATCTGCAAGCTCTTTCGTTTCTTTATTTTCTTCATTTTCACCAAGCTCAGATTCAATAGTTTTTATTCGCTCGCGAAGGACTTGCTCTCTCACATTTTTCTCAAACTTTTCTTGTGTTTTGGTCGCTATCTTATGCTCCAAATCTAAAACCTTCACTTCTCGAGAAAGATACGCTACTTCTTTTTCTAGTCGTTCTTTGACCGAGGTAACTTGCAACAATTCTTGTCGTTCGCTTGGTTTTATGTCGAGGACTCCAGCCACCTGAAACGATAACGTCTGAGGTGACATACCCGACATAATGTTCATAAAGGTCAAAAAGTCCATGGTCTTGCCGAGCTTGACCGCACTTCGAAGCTGATTTGTCAGATGATTAAACAACGCCTTCGTTTCTTCATCGTCTTCGATTACATCGGCAAGCTCTGCAACCCGTGCCACGAAGTATGGTTCTACAGCCTCAAAAGAAGTAAGCTCCACCTTAGACACCCCACGCACAAGTGCGTTGATCTCGCCTTCATTTCTCATCATCTGTACGATCTCCCCGACCGTTCCCGTCTCATACAAATCACTTGGGGTCGGATCATTTATATTGGAGTTTCGTTGCATGACAAGCACTATACGTCGGCCGGCGCTTTGTGCGGCCTCTATAGCAGAAACAGAGCGCTGCCTACCAAATGTGAGAATCATTTCGGTCCCTGGAAACACTATACCGTCGCGGATTGGAACTACTGGAAGAACTTGCTGTGAACTATCGAGTGGTAGTGTCATAGTTTTTTTACAAATAGGTCAATTAGCAGTCAAGTATAGCAAGTGCTAATTTTTTAGTCAACCCCTCATTTTTACCTTTTTGAAGAATTTTGCGTCACTTTACACAAATTCATTGATCAGGCCATCCAAATTAGATATTTCGAGCGGCAAACTGACTAATGGCCCTGAGGCTAATGCCGGTTCACGATCTTCACTAGTTGGCTTATCTTCTTTATAAAAAATACCGAGTGGAATTTTGTCTCCCCATTCCACTGCTTTCTCTACCGCCTTCAAACGATTATCTGGTACATAACCTTCCTCAACAAGTTTGTATAAGCGCTGTCTATACCACTGGTACGTGTGTACTTTATCAAAGGTCACACATGGCTGCAACACATCAACCACAGAAAACCCTTTGTGTGCAATCGCAGCTGCCATAATTTCCGTAAGCCCTAGTAAATCACCTGCAAACCCACGTGCCGCAAATGTAGCTCCTGCGGTGATAGCGAGTGCCAAAGGACTCAACGGCTCATCAGTTACCCCTTCAGGGGTAGACTTCGTTTTAAACCCAGCTTTGGCAGTTGGAGCTGCTTGACCGGTGGTCAGACCATACACTTGGTTATCGTGCAAAATCACTGTGAGGTCAGGATTTCTTTTGGCCGCATGGATAAAATGATTTCCACCTTCACCAAGTGCATCCCCGTCTCCTGACACAATCACGACAGGAAGCGTGTGGTTTGCTAGCTTAGCCCCTTGCGCTACAGGGAGCGTGCGACCATGGAGTCCAATAAATCCATACATTTTCATCCAGTCATACATGTTTCCGTGACAGCCTATTCCGTACACCACGAGGCCTTGATCCGATTCTATCCCCACCTTGGCAAATGCTCCTTGTAGAGATTTCCATATGCCAAAATCTCCACACCCCGGACACCATGATGGCAAGAAGCCTGTATTATAACTTTGTGCGGTAAGTGGTGGTGTCATAGGTTAAGAAATTTCTCCAATTTGTTCGATCACTTCTTCTGGTAAAAGCGGTCTACCATCATATTTTAATATCTTTTCTTTTATTTCATAACCCGTACTCATACGTATCAGTGTCGCAAGCTGTGCTGTGGCATTTTGCTCGACATCGATAACACGCTTTGCTTTTGCAAGCACAGCAGTGACCTCAGCAGATGGAAACGGAAATAACCAGTTCATATAGAGCACGGAAACTTTTTTACCGTTTGCTCGCAACATCTCCATAGCGGTCAGCACTGCTCCTTTGGTAGAACCCCAACACACGAGTGTCACATCGGCGTCTAAATCACCAAATACAGGAGGAACTGGAATATCATGTTTCATCGCCTCTGCTTTTCGAAGTCTTTTGTCCGACATTATCACACGGCCTTCAGCTGTATCTGTCATATGCCCTGTGCCATCATGCTCATAAGAATTAGCATAATAGACACCATTTTTTGTTCCTGGGACGCTTCTAGGTGATACGCCATCGACGACTGTCGGATCATACCGCTGAAACTCCCCATCTGCTTTTCCTGTATCGCCCAAGACGAGCTTGCCACGATCTATGGTGACTGGCTTTTCCAACACCGAGACTGGCAAACTCCATTGACTTTCATTGAGATATTTATCGGTAAGTACAAATACAGGAATCTGATATTTATCCGCCATTTCAAACGCAAGTCGAGTCAATGAATATGCTTCTTCTGCATCTCCGGGAGCTAGTACTATCCTTGGAAAATCTCCGTGACCTGCAAACGTGACAAAGAGCAGCTCACCCTGCTCTGTGTAGGTAGGCATACCTGTGGCTGGTCCTACTCTCATACCCATGTCGATAACCAAAGGCACTTCTACCATACCAGCCAAAGATAACCCTTCTACTTGCAGTGCAAATCCACCACCACTGGTCGCTACCATACTGCGTACACCAGCCACCGATGCGCCTATAGCCATGTTTATCCCTGCTATTTCATCTTCTGGCTGCTTGTACACGAGTCCCAAACGCTTAGAGTGATCTGCTAAAAATGTAATGAGAGAATTTATCGGTGTCATGGGATAAATAGCGGCAAATTTCAATCCAGCTCGCACCGCCCCAAGCCCCAATGCTTCACTACCATTTACTATGGCAATTTTTTCATTGAATGTACCCACCTCTAGATGGAGTGATGTTTCTGCGGCAAAGTGTTCTTTGACGTAATCGTATCCTGCTCTAGCGATTTTGACATTCTCATCTACCACCTCTTTACCCTTGTGAAGAAACTGCCCCTCCAGAACATGGACAAAGCTTTCGAATGGTGCACCCAGTAGTGCAACCGATGCACCAAGCGCTACAGTATTTCGCATCACGATATCTGCACTTAAATTAGAAATAATTTCGCGAAGAGGGATAGGAAGCAGATGCACTGGTTTTGGGAAATCCGTTGCAGTCCAATCTTTATCTTTCGGATCATAGATCACCAACGCATTGTCGCTGAGTGCCGACAGATGCTTCTCTACAGATTCTGCGTTTAGAGCTACGAGAAGATGTAAGTCTCGATTCATCCCCATGAATTTTTTTGTCGCTATGCGAACTTTTACCACGTTATGCCCGCCGCGGATCAAAGAAGGATAATCATTCGTAGTAAATGTGAAATATCCAGTACGCGTAAATGTACGCGCAAACATAGTTCCGGCAGAAATTATGCCAAAACCCGCTTCTCCACCGATTTGCCACGTCACACTACTTCGCATATATGTAGGCTATCACAATATAAACAACAGTTCTATGTATAAAGTCGGAACAATTTGAGAAGTCACGCAGAAAAATATGTTTATGGATATATTTGCTTTCCCGTATCGTCGGTGATAAATATCGCCATGACAGGACAGCTTTTGGCCGCTTCAAGAAGCGCTTCATCTGTCTCCTCCTCTGACGTATCGAGAATTATCGCTTTTGCTTCATCATCCAGCGTCCATGCTTTGGGAGCCATAGCGACACAGGTAGCTGCCCCAATACAGAGAGACCTGTCTATTCGCATGGTCCAGTTTCGTATTTTTCTGGTAACCTTTGGGTCTGTATCGTCCATATTATATTTTTTTCACTGTCTTTTGTAACACTTCCAATGATAACATTGCACACTTCACGCGTGCAGGCATCAATGTTTTGCCAAAAAATTCTTGTATATCAGATAGCTTCAACTTCATGACATCCTCTATCTTCATCCCCTTTACCTTCTCCGTAAGCATAGAGGCCGATGCGATACTTATCGCGCATCCTGACCCTACAAATCGCACATCAACTATTTTTTTAGCTTTTGCGGTTTTAGAACCCTCAACCTCCATACTAATTTTATCACCACAGCTTACATTGTATTCTTCGCCTGCTGCACTCGCGTTTGTCAGGTGACCAAAATTATGAGGGTGCTTATAGTGATCTAATATTTCTTCACGATATAGGTCCATATAGACATAAATTAGTAAATACCCACTTCTTATACGATTTAGGCAAACAATGCATGTGCTTTCTTCAAACCTGAAACCAAAGCATCCACATCTTCTGTAGTTGTGTACACATAGAAAGATGCCCGAGCTGTTGCGGGCAATTCTAAATACTCGTGCAGAGGCATCGCGCAATGATTTCCTGCACGTACACACACGTTATCTTCATTCAAAAGCTGGGCGATATCATGTGGATGTGCCCCGTCCATAGTAAACGCCACAACCCCTGCGCGACTCTCTATGTCGGTCGGACCAACCACGTGCACATATGGTAATTTTGCAAGCGCTTTCAGCGCATATACTACGATTTTTTTCTCGTGTTCTCGTACATTTTTCATACCGAGACTCATAAGATATGATGCCGCCGCTCCAAGACCTATGACCCCTCCTATGTCTGGAGTCCCTGCTTCAAATTTATGTGGCGGCTCTTTGAAAGACGTTTGTTCCAAACGCACCTCCTGTATCATTTCCCCTCCATACTGATATGGATCCATCTGGGATAGCAATGCAAATTTTCCCCATAGCACTCCGACACCTGTGGGACCCAGCATCTTATGTCCAGAAAATGCAACAAAGTCTGCGCCCCAATCCTGCACATCTACTTCCATGTGTGCTGCAGCTTGTGCTGCATCTATAAGCACCAAACATTTGGGATTTAATCTCTTTACTCTTTTTATAATTTCCTTTATTGGTGGAATAGTGCCTGTTACATTCGACGCAGCAGTGATTGTGAACAATTTTGTAGTTCGAGTAATTAGAGTATCCAAATCTGATAGTTTAAACAGGTAATCATCGTCTATAGTCCAAACCTTCAGGACAAACCCATGTTTTTGCGCCAACTGCTGCCATGGGACAAAATTCGAGTGATGCTCCAATATGGTGGTGGCGACTGAGTCACCTTTGCGTAAATTTTCGGTGCCCCAACTGGTAGCCACAAGATTTATGGATTCGCTTGTGTTGCGCGTAAATATTATTTCCCGAGAGTCTTTTGCACCAATAAATTTTGCAATCGTATCACGCGCCCCTTCGTAGGCAGCGGTCGCTTCTTCGCTTGTAGTATAGATTCCGCGAAATACGTTGGCGGTAAACTGTGTGTAGTAGGCATTCATCGCATCTATCACCGCGTGCGGCTTGAGCGCCGTGGCCGTGGAATCTAAATACACGATAGATTTTTTATTTATTTTTCGCACCAGTTGCGGAAAGTCTTTTCGAATTTTTTGTGTATTAAACATAAATTTTATTGTGCGTCCATTACGGCAAGACGCATTGTTTTTCTAATTTTTCACGAGTTATTGTATCAGTAATAAGCGAAAATGCACTTTGTAAAAATCCCATCGCTATCATCTGGCGTGCATCTACCTCTGCAATCCCACGCGTCGCCAGATACCACAACTCTTCTTTGTCTATAGTGCCAATCGTTGCTCCATGAGTACAGCGCACATCATTTGCCAAAATCTCTAGCGCTGGCTCACTGCGAGCTCTGGCCGATCTATCTAAAAGCAAATTTTCATTTCGCTGATAGGCATCGGTTTTTTGTGCGACCCGATCGACATATATACTCCCATCATAGGAAAATACGCTTCGATCAGACAAAACACTTTTTACCAACAAATTACTCGTCGTTCCCACCGCTCCATGATGCTGCATGGTATGAAACGTAATTTGTGCGTCGCTCGTTCCTCGCACTATCCCGATTACCGTCGCGAGAGAATTTTTCCCTACCAAGTGTACTGCAACATCTATCGCACAATTTGTATTTCCGCTCACAAGAACGACGACGGTAAGAGTCGCGTCTTTATAGAGCCTATATGACAACTGTGTATCTTTGCCGCGCACCGTTTCGACAAGAACAGTATTTCCTTTTATAGTTTTCGATTTCATAATTATCCCACTGAGCCTTCCATTTGTAATTGTATGAGCCTGTTCATCTCTACTGCATATTCAAGCGGTAACTCTTTTACAATCGGCTCGATAAACCCGTTTACTATCATGGACTGCGCCTGATCCTTGGACACACCTCGACTTTGCAGATAAAACAATTGTTCATCGCCAATTTTCGAAACAGTCGCTTCGTGTTCTATCTGCACATCTTGCTGATCTATTTTCATAGTGGGATACGTATCCGAACGAGATATCTCATCGAGAATAAGCGCATCGCAAACAACCTTTGACTTAGATCCAACAGCATTGGGGTGTATCTGCACGAGTCCTCGGTATGACGTACGCCCGCCGGCGCGACTTATGGATTTGGAGATAATCTGCGACGTCGTCTCTGGTGCTATATGGACCGCTTTCCCACCTGCATCGAGATGCTGATTGCTCCCAGCGTATGCGATAGAAAGTATTTCGCCTTTTGCTTTTCGCCCAACGAGATACACGCTAGGATATTTCATCGTCACTTTACTACCCAAATTACCATCTACCCACTCCATAGTTCCTTCCTCTTCCACACGGGCGCGTTTGGTCACGAGGTTATAGACATTTTTACTCCAATTTTGGATGGTCGTATATCGTACACGGGCGCCTTTTTTTACAATGATTTCAACGACTGCCGAATGAAGTGAATCGGTCGAATAGATCGGTGCAGTGCAGCCCTCCACATAATGCACAAAACTTCCTTCATCTGCGATGATAAGCGTTCGCTCAAACTGTCCCATATTCGCCGCATTTATACGGAAATATGCTTGCAATGGCAGCTCTACATGCACGTTCGGAGGCACATAGACAAACGATCCACCACTCCACACACTCGTGTTGAGTGCTGCAAATTTATTGTCCCCTGCCGGAATTACTGTGCCAAAATATTTGCGCACAAGCTCTGGGTATTGCCGCAAGCCAGAATCCATGTCCAAAAAAATCACGCCTTTTTTGGTAAGGGCTGCCTGTACACTTTTGTAGACGACTTCACTTTCGTATTGTGCAGAAACTCCAGCTAGCAACTTTTTCTCGGCTTCAGGTATACCAATTTTGTCATACGTATCTCGTATTTCTTCTGGAAGATCTTTCCAGCTGGAGACAGTTTTTTGTGTAGGCTTTATGTAGTAGTAGATATCATCAAAGTTTATAGTCGTCAGATCCGCTCCCCACATGGGCAATGCTTTTTTTTCAAAAATCCCAAGTGACCGCATGCGAAATTCTTTCATCCATAAGGGCTCGGATTTATGCCAGCTTATGTTTTCGACGACTCCCATATCTAAACCTTTTTTGGATTTGAATGCATAATTTTCTGGTTTATGAAAACCATACTTGTATGCAGGAAGCGCGGGTGATGCTTTTTTCATAGTAAGTTGGAGGCAGGTTCACTATCAGCCGATATATTGCTTGTAGCCGTTCTCTTCTATATCTCGTGCAAGTTGCGCTTTACCAGTTTTCACAATGCAACCATTCACGAGTATATGGACGATATCTGGATCTACATATTTCAAAATACGTTGATAGTGAGTGATAATGATGACTCCTGCACCCTGCTTCCGCAATAAATCTATCGCACGAGCGACACTTTTGAGTGCGTCTACATCGAGCCCCGTATCTATTTCATCAAACACGGCAAATTTTGGTGCAAGCACCAGCGCCTGTAACATTTCTACTTTTTTTCGCTCTCCTCCTGAAAACCCTTCATTCACGCTGCGTCTGAGAAATGATTCGTCTAAATTAAGCTCTTTTGCTTTAGCTTTTACCAACTGCGTAAAGTCTGCCATAGGCATAGCACCTACACTACTGACTCGCAGCCCACTCATAGCACGAGAGGTTTTTTTGGCTTGAACAGTTTTTGCTGGATATATTTCTTGGTATGCACTCCGAAGCAAATTCATAACAGAAACTCCAGGGATCGCGATTGGTGTCTGAAACGCAAGAAACAACCCCTCGCGAGCTCGCGCCTCTGGCAGTGCTTGAATTAAATTTTTCTTTGCAACTCGAATCACACCTTTTGGATTGACTAGATATGCGGGGTGACCCAAGAGTGCTCCAGCAAGAGTCGATTTCCCACTACCATTGGGACCCATAAGGGCGTGTACTTCACCCGCTCTTACAGTAAAACTTACACCGTGAAGAATCTCCTTGGTCAGGAGCGATACCTTGAGATTTTTGATTTCTAAACGCGACACAGAGGATTTCATATCAATACACGAATCGGTCGGATACCGCATCATGTTTTCCCATAAACGCTTCATCTATCCCGATCATGCGCAAAATCAAATATTCTTGTCGAAAAATAGGATTGGTTGAAAACCCGATAAATCGCTCGACGTCTTTTTCTTGGCTGCTATGCAAACGTAGCGCTTTTTTCTTTATCGCAGCAAATCGTTTGATATCGATAACCGTAGAAACGAGCTTGTCATCCACCCCTCTCCATGGTTTTTCATACGATTCATATGGGATGACGCGATTTTTTTTGAGGTATTCTGCCACACTTTCTGGCATACACGCATAGTATAGACGTGGTGGTCGTTCGTCTTCTGGTTTTTCTTTATGACGAAGCTTGGCGTATACCTGAAAAGCATATGTTGCAGCCAAAGACAATCGGATGTGATCTGGGTGATTGCTTATGCCGGTTGGGTCAAAGGTGACGATAACGTCAGGCTTATGCACAATCAGCAACTGGGTAAGCTTATCTTCGATATCACCAGAGCTTGCCTCTGCCAACTTACCGTCTTTAAAATCCATAAAGGTAACAGAGTGACAGCCAAGGAGTTGTGCGGCAGCTTCTAATTCTTTTTGGCGAATATTGCCTAAATTGACGTTTTCATTTCCGACATATGGACCCAAATCCCCAGCATCGCCTCTCGTGGCACATACTAAATCTATTTTCCAACCAGCTTTAGCGTATTTGGCTATAGAACCGCCCAAACTAAAAGTCTCATCGTCTGGATGTGCAAATATGGCAAGAAGAGTGTTCATGACTCGTATAGTACCATACGGACGCCTATTTCTTCATGGTTAGCATCTTTACTAGCGTGTAAACGCCAGCCAATCCAATCACTATATACATCACTTGAGCAAATAGTGGGCTAGTGCCCAATACAGTCGCCACTACGTCAAACTTAAACGCACCATACAAGCCCCAATTAATCGCTCCGATAACGACAAGTATCCACATAGCCCACTCAAAGTCGTGTAATTTTGTTTTCATAGTGGTATCTACCTCCTTAAATTTAGAATGCTTTATACATACGTATTATCGAGGTTTCTATGCGCCTTAGCAATCAACACATACAGAAAGCATAGAGAAACTGCTAAAATAGCCCTATGAAACCGCAACATACCCGTAACACTTCTTGGGAAGGGGTAAACAAATGGTATAGCGACAAAACCAAAGATGGCGGCCACTACTATCACCAACAAGTTATACTCGGCGCGCTTTCCCCTCTTCTTGCACTCTCTGATACAAGCAAAGTATTAGATCTGGGATGTGGATCAGGAGTGCTGACCAACATAATTCCCAAAAACGCTTCCTACACTGGCGTAGACAACTCGCCTTCGCTTATACAGGCGGCGAAGCATGCCGATAAAAATCCACGCCACACTTTTATGGTCGCCGATGTGACGACAAATTTCCCCTTGGCACACGACTTCACCCATGCATGTTTTCTCCTGTCACTTCAAAATATGAAAAATCCACAAGTGGCAATACAAAATGCTGCAAATGCGCTGGCGATCGGAGGAAAGTTAATACTCGTACTCAATCATCCTGCATTTCGCATACCAAGACAGTCAAGTTGGGAGGTGGATAGCGCCAGCAAACTCCAATATCGCAGAATAAATAGATACCTCTCTCCTCTAGAAGTGCCCATCACCATGCACCCTGGACAAACGAAGTCTCCGGTTACATGGAGCTACCACAATCCAATCTCAGCATACGCAAAATTCCTCAAAGATGCTGGGTGCCTCATCGAAACGATTGAGGAATGGACGTCAAATAAAGAAAGTGTTGGAAAAGCATCCCGTATGGAAAACAGAGCAAGGGCAGAATTTCCCATGTTCCTGACACTTGGTGCCATAAAAAAATAAAATTCTTTCTCACCCCAATACACGCGTATATGCGGTCTAGCGCATAGAAATATATTCGTGTATGATAAATCACAAGAAGGAGAAATAATATATGAACAATAAATTTCTTATGATCATGGTATTTGTCGCCGTAGCAAGCGGTGTCTATTGGTATATGAATAATTCTCAAGTTCCACCAGCTATGGAGAAAAAGGAAACAGTAGAACAGCCTGCATCGGGCAGTGCCATGACAAATGAATCTGTCGCAGAATTCACCGTAGAAGGAAGTGAATTTAAATTTGTCTCAGACACCATGACGCTCAAAAAAGGACAAAAGGTGAGACTTACATTCAAAAACACTGGTGATATGCCACATGATTTCGTCGTCGACGAACTTGGCATCCGAACCAAAATCATCAAGGGTGACGAAACAGATGTAATCGAATTTACCCCAGAAACTGTTGGGAAATTTGAGTCATACTGTTCTGTAGGCAGCCATCGAGCCAAAGGCATGGTCGGAAAAGTCACAGTCGAGTAAACCTGACGTACCCATCGCGTTCAGTGCAATTTCAGCTTTCCTCATTATCATCAAGGCCTGAAGGTGTTCGTTGTGAAAGACAAAATTTGCGCTTGTTGGCGCACTTGGTCTCAGGCCAAAAAAAAGTGGGTTGAGATTCGAAGTATACACCCACATCACTGGATGTATTTATGTTGTACTATTGGCTCCTTCAGATCTAGCTACTATAGCCTGT
Source organism: uncultured Gammaproteobacteria bacterium (assembly GCA_964639945.1). Classification (GTDB taxonomy): domain Bacteria; phylum Patescibacteriota; class Microgenomatia; order UBA10105; family UBA927; genus UBA927. The sequence continues at coordinate 22,310 of CAZXHY010000005.1, read as the reverse complement.
TCTATAAGCAGAAGGTCATTTTTTCGCATTTTGGGTAACGCGTCAAACGGATAAAATTTCGCATCAATTATTTCAGCAGATGCGCGAAATTCTCCGCCTATATAGGTTCCTACATACACAATATCGAGTCTGGCAGTTTGACGATCAGTACGAATCTTGTGTCGCTCGTCAGCGCTCACGGTCATCCCAGACTCTTCCATGATCTCACGTTCCAGCGCTTCTTTCGGATGTTCTTTGGATTGTATGTATCCCCCTGGTAATCCCCATGGAATGGCACGATACGTGTTTCGGAAACAAAGAATCTCATTTTTTTCGTTAAAAATAATTCCAGTTACACCCACCAAAAACTGGTCTTCAAACCTTCGCATAAACCACAACTGCCATGATTTAGGTAACTGAAGAAGTTTCCAAATTTTTAGGAGAATTGGCATCATATCGAATCAGGATCGACAGGATCATCGCCATTGGCAGCGGCAAGCTTGATATTTGCTAACTCTAATTTATGATTAGACTTTGTAAGATCTATAATTTCTTTTTTAGCTTCTGCGAGCTCTTTGGTAGATTTGCTTGAAGCCAACTGATACCCAAATAATTTTATGATGTAAAAAATCGTAGAAAACAACATCCCGATCGCAACAGAGACGAGCACAAGCACATACATGGAAACATTCTGCAGAGAACCCATGCCAAAATTCACACTAACTTGTGCAGTGTTTAAGGTTGCAAAATATCCAAACAACAACCCAAACCCGACAAAGAGAAGCAATGCTAACATTATGTGTATCTTACCACACGAATGGTATAAAAATGCAAAAATTTATCTATTATCACCCTCACCAGAAGTTACGCCTCGAGACTTACGATCCACCACTTTCGTTATATTTTTATGTGCCACTTCATCCAAGTCTACTTGTAATTCAGTGGCTAACGCAGCCAGATACCATAACACATCACCTAACTCTTTTATCATTTCCTCTCGCCGATCGACAGACAACACACTGCCTGCGTCACGAATAAGTTTTTTTACCTTATCCGCCACTTCCCCCGCCTCACCTGTGAGACCTAGCGCTGGGTACGCCAGATTATCACCTTGATGCGGATAGATCGCTGTCTTTCTAATGGTCTTTTGATATGTATTGAAATCCATATATTTATTTTATAAACATAAATCGCGGAACTTCTTTTCCCTCATGCATCACCGTTTCCAAAAACATAGATCGTGGACGCACCCACGTTAGTTTTTGTCCATATAGCGCCTTGTATATCACCATAACTTCTAGCGTCTCACTATGCAATGCAAGGCCAATAACTTCATACTCTCCACCTTTGAAATGTCTGTAGAGACCAGTCTTTATATCAGAAACTTTTATCTTTGGGTCTGGTTTCATAAAACATACCTTTCTCTATGTTTAATCTCGTCAATAATAGCTGTGATCATCTGCTCGTAGGTATATTGTGGCAATGCTAATTCTGAGAGTGTTTGAAGATTATCCTCTGTCACGGGAAGCGTATCATGCTTATCTATCGGAGTGACCAAAATACCAAATGACGACAAAATGTCGCGTGCTGTATCATAACGAGTTTTCAACCCCGCTACAGTAATGGAAATAGTATACCCCCAAATATTTCGATCGATACACGTCGCAATCACTTCAGATATATGTCGTATATACGTTACCTGAAATTTCCATGAAGTATCATATATTGCCTCTGTTTTTTGATCTAAATTTTTCAGTAACCGATTAAACGGCCTATCATTGGTGGTGTTCGGACTAAACCCTAAAATGACCGATGGTCGGAGGATAAGATAGCCTGCCTTCGTTTGCTGCACTATTTTCTCGGATTCATATTTTGTTTTCGCATACACAGCATTCGGATTAAGCGCAGCAAACGAGGATATATATATGACCTTAGCGCGACTCACATTTGCAGCATTTACGATAAACTTTGTAGATTCTTGATTTAAGACTATCGCTTCGTCAGGATGTGCATCACACCAACGAGGATCTGCATTGTTTGCACAATGCACGATAACATCGGGTTGCTTGTCTGCTATCAGCGTATCAACAGCTTTTTTATCGGTAACATCTAATTGCACTAACCGTTCTGATATCGATGCATGTGCGTACGTGCCCACCACTTCATGAACTTGGGACAACTCCCAGTACAGTCTTGCGCCAACATAACTATTTGCACCAAGTATGAGTATTTTCATGACTTTGAGATAAGCATGTATAAATCCTGTCCAAACGCATTGAGCCCTATATGCTTCGCTTGTCCAGACAACACAGCTTCGTATGGTCGACAGGCGCGACACCCACCCTCACGACAAACAAAATGCCCAAGCTTTCTGGCTAGCGCAACTTTTTTGGCTATTTCCAATACCCGCTTCTCACTTTCTGCAGGATCTGGAAGTGGTAAATCAGTCGGAGCGTCATCGCGATCGAGATACCAATAACTTATCGTTTTTATCGGTTTTGTCTGTGTATGTGAGGCGAGTAGATAATATATCGGAAGCTGGAGAGAATCTGGATCCTCGTCAAATTTCCCAGTCTTGAAATCTATAATACGTACACTATCCGAATCCTCGAGATATTCTAGCCAATCTACTTTTCCACAAAGAATAATATTATCGTTTTCTGACAACCAATAGTATGGAAGGTCTTGACGTATTTTTATCGCTTTATTGAGAAGTGGCCCGGGATGTCCTGCAACTCGCTGAATCATAGACAAGGCACGTTCTTTGGATTTTTGTTCCTGCTCAAGCGAGGTAAAACCACCTTTTTCTCCCGTCACGTTCTCCCATGATTTTTCAAACCGAGTAACTAGTGGTATCGCAAACCGTTCATCAGCAGACAATTTTGACAATCCTTCTATAGCATCATGCACTGCTTGTCCCAACGCGAGAGGCGGTTCCATGACTGATATTTTTTTATTGGATTTAGGATCACGATATACGTTTCGCAAAAAATATGCACGAGGACACTTAAGATAATCGCTGATTGATGAGTGTGAAACCCAGATAGCTGAATACTTGTCTTTCATGGGATTACTATACCATTTTTCCTCTATAATAGAAGTGGCTATGACTGAGCATAAACCATCTCATACTCGAGCTGATCATATAGATCAATTACGTGGTCTCGCCGTTTTTGGAATGATCATCGCCCACTCGATATATTTTTTTCACAACGGTGAAAGCGAGGTGCTCATCGGATTGGCTCGAGCCCTCAATACAGTTGTACTCACATTTTTTGTATTTATTGCGGGTCTTGCCGCATCTCGCACTCTGGATACAACAGGTCATATATCTGCCAGACATCTCATGTGGCCAATATTCAAACGAGCGGGACTGCTGTATATAACTTACGCCATTCTATCTTTGATAAACATCATCTCCCAAGATGTCACACTTTCTATTTTCGAAATAAGCCAAAAAATACTTGCAGCGCTCACATTCCAAGCACCTCCCAGCTTCACCGAATTTTTACCATTATTCATGATCATTACTGTCTTTTTTGTGCCACTTCGCATGATCTATCGAATCAGCAGAAAATCCCTGTGGGTCACACTATGTACAAGCATCGGAATCTACTTGGTTGGGTTACTTCTGTTTGCAGCTAGTGTTCCCGAGTATCTCATCGGAACAAAAGCATTACTGGTAGGCCACACATCACTACTTCGCTTTCCTCTACTATCATACTTACCTATATACTTCCTAGGACTCTGGTGGCAATATCAAAACGATCATAACAACGCGCACTATCTACTACGCCAAAAGTCGGGAATATTTATTGGATCAGGAATTATTGTGTTCGTTGGGATTATTCTCAACACATCCTACGATGTCAGTATCATAAGTCCGCTAACCCGATGGCCACCCTCCATAGGATTTTTGGCGGCAGGTTTGTTATGGAGTATTTCCTCCCACCTCCTTCTTCCCGTGCTTAACGCACTTCCACGAATGAAAAAAACAATAAATTATGTCGGACGGGATGCGCTGGATATGCTCATGCACCATTTACTCTTGCTGTTTCTTTATCGACAATTATTTGGTACACAATTTGGCACAATCCTACAAGTTCTTGGAGCAAGTGCCGTCGTAATTGTTGCAACTATTCTGCTATCTTCGCTCTCATTTACAAACAACATATCGTTTCCAATACACATCGAGACACATCGAAAAACCAAGCTCCGCAAACGATACCTACTGCTTGGCGCACTGCTATCACTCTTTGTGTTGTGGAATATGCTTATACCTAGCCACGTCAGCCCATATGGTAACGTACTGACCAAAAAATCTACCAAAACAACAGTCACACTTCCCAAAACCGCTACGCTTTACATCTCTACGAATCGCACATGGTACTCACCACAAATGACGGGCGCAAATACCATAGAGCTTTCTGTGGAAGTTATAGACACAGCGACAAATACGCCCATCGCCTTGCCTTCTGACGTTTTCACCATTTATTCGGGTGATAACGAAATACCACTTTCTGGTTTCGCTCAAAACAATGGAGTTATAGTCTTTATTATCTCTACAAAAGATTTACCAATCGGAACCCATACCCTGTCTGCCAAAATACGGAGCAACTCGTCACCACAAAAAATATCCAACACAGTACGCGTGCACGTTACAAATCCACTGCTTGTCGCATGGACTTTCGACTGGGAAGGGTGGAAACCAATGCAGAATGCGCTGTCCCGTATAGAAGATTTTGGAAATACCTATACCCCAATACAATTCACACACTTTGTTCACCCTCGTACATTTGAAGATGGCGTTATGAGTTCAGAAGAGATAGCCATCGTTCAAAACTTTCTCAAAAATCGGCAATTGCTTGGTGATGAAATCGCACTACATATGCATATGCAGTTTGATTTTGTACGAGCGGCCGGTATCACACCTCGTCGAACAAACGCATGGGGCCTGCGGAGCAATGAGGGATACGATATTCCCACAACCGAATATTCACCTGACGAATTTCGCTCGATTCTTAGATTCGCCACAGAACAATTATCTCGGGCAGGATTTACCAATATAAAAGGATTTCGTGCAGGAGGGTGGTATATAAACGCGCAACAGCTCGACATGCTAAAAAACGCTGGATTTACCTACGACAGCTCAGGACGCAGTAAACCAGCTTCTGGAGCATTCCAAAATACCCCATGGAAACTTCCAACAGACGCGCAACCATATTTTCTCGATAAAACAGATCAAAATATAACTACCTCAGAAAATGGACTACTAGAAATTCCCAATAATGCCCTCACAACATACGAGTTATCGATAGAAGAACTCATCGCTCTCGCCAAAATGGCATATACCGGCTCCCCACTGCCACAATCCAAAACACTTATTTATGTTTCTCATCCACAGTTCTATGACAGAGAGTTTGAAAAAATTCCTCCAGTATTAGATTACTTACATTCTGTATCATTAGAGAGAGACAGTGGACCAATTGTATTTAGCACAATGAGCGACATAGCCAAACTATGGATATCCAACTAATAAAAACATTCGAATTTCGAAGTATCGTACTCTGCATTGTCGTTGGCCTTACGATATTTTCTTTACTACGCGCCAATCGCGCACTCGTCCAACAAAGCTCCAAAACATCCAAAACTATTTGGCTACTACTTTCAATCGTGTGCTGGATAGGAATGATATGGGGATTTTGGTCTATCGCAAAAAAACTTTCCGCAGTACCAGCTGCGGCTACTATTTTCCCAAAATCGGGCGGTGTATTTAATCCTGTATCCCCTGCAATTTCGCTACGATTTTCTGCCCCAGTACAATATGAAAATTTATCTGTACACACATATCCCGAAGTTGATATGTTTGTTCGCCCACAAGGATTCTGGGCGAACCTTTTGCAACTCGGTACAAACCTAACCATTGTCCCCCGCACGACACTACTTCCGGGACAAAACTATATGGTATATATCTCAAACATCGAAGGCCCATGGACACACGGATATGGAGGAGAACAACTTGTAGAGCTTAAAAATCCAGACATACACGTCGTCGAATCTAGCGTAAAACATGATGATAGTGATGTATCTACAACAGAAAAAATACTTATAAAATTTGAGCATCCTATCGTATCCGAAAAAGAATGGAGTGTTCATGTAAGCCCATATCACGAAACTCAACTACGCGCAGTAGATTCCAAAACTCTTGAGATAATCCCACTAACTCCGTACCACCAAGGCGTCAAATATACGCTCTCACTTATACAAACCCCCATACTACTGACCCTCACCACAAAACAAGAAATGACTCGTCTCGAAGAGAGGGTTATCCACAAGATAGATTTCACTACAGTCAAACCTGCATATATAGCTTCCATACATCCGCAAGGTGAAAATGTGAACCCATCTGACCCGTTCCGACTCGTGTTTGATCAACCTATACAGCGCCAGAGCGCTGACACTCGCATATCTATTTCTCCCGCCGTACCTCTCCAATATACATGGAACCAAGACAGCACAGAGCTTACGCTCACTCACTCGACATTACCCAAAAACACTCCATACACACTTACGCTCCATTCTGGCATACAAACTCAACGCGGGGGCAGTCTAGAATCAGAGGCCACATTCGCATTTAAAACAGCAGGCCCACTCTCAGTAAAAGAACTCTCCCCGACAAATAACGCCAACGAAATAGCCCCAACAAGTGTAATTAGTTTAAAGTTTAATCAAGATGTACCCACAAGTATTTCGAAATACGTTACAATCACTCCGCAAACAACAGGGACATTTTCAGCATCAAACAATGAACTTACCTTTACCCCCAAACAACCACTGCTACTAAACACAACATATACAGTGACGCTCACGACAGGTGCCGCAAGTACCTACGGACTCCCGCTTGCTCAAGATACTATATCTACCTTTACGACCAAACCACAAGAAACTATTCTCGATGTACCGTATTATCATCAGCAATCCAATTTCACTTGTAATATAGCCGCCGCCCGTATGCTACTAGCGTTCAGAGGAATCCAAACAACTGAGGCTGCACTCATACATACCATTGGTCTCGGCGGAAAAAGAGGATCAGGAAATCCATCTGTCGGGTATATCGATGATTACGGTACATATTGGCCCGCGATCTATAAGGGAATAACGACCCAACGACCTGCGCGAATGATCGAAAGCGGTAATTTATCCGATATTCTAAAAGAAATAGATCGTGGAAATCCCGTGATGACATGGGGCCAAAACGGATGGAGTGACCCACATGATATATCATGGACCGCAACTGATGGGACACCAATCAAAGCAATAAATGGCATGCACTCATCAGTAGTACGAGGATATAGAGGAACCTCAGATAACCCAACACTTATCTATATAAATGATCCATGGCGCGGACAATACTCCATATCACCTGATGAATTCATGCGCCGCTGGAAATTTCTTGGCATGGCACTGGTGATCGACTGACATGAAGCACTTGCACCACCTGCTTACCGCAATCGTCATTATCACCCTAACATATGCACATTTTTTTCCCATGCTTACTCATCTTCCTATTCAAAAATGGGACGAACAAACAAACGTGTCCATCATCACAAATGAAAAATCTATACGACAATTCCCTCTTTTGTACAAAGGCGATGAACCATTTTTTGAAAAACCGCCACTGTGGTACTGGGTCACCATGATGCTGGATAGACATCTAACAAACGGTATCCAATCGGGTCGAGCTATAAGCGCGTTGTGCGGATTTTTTATACTTATATTTACCACACTTCTTGCGTGGCGATGGTGGGGATATACGGCGGGTCTAACCACATGGTTTGTGCTCATAACCACAAATCAACTGTTTACAATAAATCCCAACGGAGCATTCTCTACTCATACACTTAGATCAGCTGACGTGGATAGCATGCATATACTTTTTCTTGTCATCAGCTTTGCGTGTCTTACTGGTACAAACAAAGTCGCGTCACTCATGGCTGGCGCTGCTGCGGGATTATCAGTACTATCGAAAAGTCCGTTCGGCTTACTCCCCCTCTTTATCGCAACACTATTGCCACCTATCAAACGCACGATTCCGAATATTGCACTATCATGGGGAGTAGCTGCGACAATTATCTTACCTTGGTATATCTGGATGACGATGCAATTCCATATACCATTTCTTTCTTCACACTTCGGGTATCATCTGGCAGCACGCATACAATTTCCACTTGAGGGACATAACAAACCCTCGTGGTATTATGCGCGAATTCTTTCGGCGCGACATTTTTTCTTATCTTGGGAGTGGCTCGTGGGATCTATATTTTTTATCACTACCCAAAAATACCTGAACGATCGCGTGCTTTTGTTCACCCTTACCATGGCGCTATCTACTTTTATAATTCCCACTATCACATCGACAAAACTTGCGTGGTACGTGCTTCCATTTTATCCATACGCCGCACTTCTGATTGGATTTGCCACATCACGAGGTATACACCGTATTCTTGGGGCTTCACAAAATCACACTAGGACTCGTACTGGCTAGATATATTTTTCCAATTCCACCACTTTAATTTCTCTGGATCACGCGTCGTGTTGCTTGCATAATACACAGCACATCGCATGACATATAGCATACATCGATCTATACGAGCATTACGTATGCTGCACAATTTTTCATAAAGAACATTAGGATCTTTCTTGAAGAGATCTGATACACGTCGTATTCCCAAATCATAGAAGTCCTCTGCTATAGATACTCCGACTCCCGGAATTTGTGTAAGCTCACTTTGCTTTTTTTGATTTTTCATATACATGCGCACTGCAACTTCCACCTGCATGCTCGAAACATTCTTTAAATCTTTTTATAGAAATTTTACGAGATGGCTTGGGCGGTAATCCCGGATCATGAAACAGCACATGTGTTTTTGTACAATCATATAGCAAAATAAAATGTAAATTAAATCCTTTCTTCTTATTGAGAATACTCGAATTTACCTCTACCCCGACCAATTTACCAGCCCGCACGAACCCAAGCACTTCTTTGGTATTCGATTTTCTCGTTTCGTGATGCACTAAACGCAGAAAGTCAGGAATATACTGGATAACCTCTGCTATATTGCTTCGCTCTAGATAATAATCTGCCATCTTGTCACCATATAGCGAACGAAGGTATTTCGGACCTTGCGCATGAAGTTCTTCATAGTCGACGGGTTCTATGTTAGTCACCACAATACCTCGACGTGCAAGTGCTGAATCTGCGACAAAGGTCCATGTACCTTTTCCTGCAGTTGCGCGCGCTATATCTTCTATCTGCTCCCATGTATACTCCTCACCAAAAAAATAGCTGTAGAGCATACGATACACTGCTGTGACACAATGCATATCATCATCACTGTTTGATACAAACGGCGGCGGAGTGCGCATATGCGTAGTATACTAAATCTTCTTTACTCCAGTAAAAAATACATGGTATAGTTATTGTCGCTGCCTCTTTGTGTCTATAGCTCATGAGAGAACAACAACGATTAGGCCAAGAGCGCCATGAAGCAGAACCGATGAAAAAACTAAATGTTACTATCATCGGTCCCGCATGCTCCGGCAAATCCACCATCTTACACTCACTAGGAGAACAAGGGTATTTTGTACGACCTGAACCCGAAAATGACATGTTCCCTATTTTCCTCAAGGACCCCAAAAAATACGCATTTAACAATCAGTTAAACCTTATGACAAAACTTATGGAGGCAGAAATCAAAACTCGAAATGAGACTGAGCTGTCTAACCCACACTTTTCTGAAAGCGGGGTTCTGGCTACTGATATCTATAATCGATATCTTCATGACAAACATCTTATCTCCAATGAGGAGTTCACCCATCTCAATTGGTTATATCAAAATCACCTCGCATCATTTCCTCTCGCCGACGTGGTCGTCTATATCTCCACCGACTATGACATTCTCAAAGAACGAGCCATACGAAGAGATGGAAAAGTCGCCATGGCCCCAGAAGATCTCAAGCCATATTGGGAGAGACTCATGGAGGACCTCCATGAAAGAGGAATACCAGTGGTCCATATAAATACAGGCGCCCACACCATAGATGAAACCTCAAATCTAATCCTGAATGCTGTTACAAAAGTAAGAGAAGAGCAAAGTAAAAATCGCGGACGAAGCGTTATATAAACACATCCCTTTTTGGGATATACTCAACCTATATGAAACTCAAAAATAAACATGTTTCTGTCATCATTTGGTCAGAAAATTACGAAAAGCTCGTCGACTGGTACTCAAACGTTCTCAACTTCACCGTTCGTGAACGTCTGACACTTCCCGATGATACCTGTACAGGATTTGATTTTGGTGAAACATACTTTAGTATCGGCCGTCACGATAAAGTCCGAGGGGTAAATGCCGACCCATACCGAATCATGATCGGATTTAATGTCGATAGCGTCAACGAAATCTATGACGAGCTCAAAAATAAACCGGTAAAAATTATAGCCAAACCATTTGAAAGCCCACAAGGCGGATACTGGTGCATGACGATCGCTGATCCTGAAGAAAACATTCTCCAATTTTTCGGAAGTAAATAAGCCTAAGGATTATAACTTGCGATCAGCGCTTCTTTTTGTATTCGAGTGAATTTTTTTAATTTTGCTTCTCGAATGAGCGCTTCACTTCTATTGTTGGCTCGTTCCGTGTATACAAGTTCAAACGAATCAAAATAACGCAGATACTTAGCAGACTTTCCTGATTTGCTTTTGTGAATACTCATACGCTTCTCAAGATCATTGGTCTGCCCGATATAGAGGGTATTGGAAGAGGTGCGAAGAATGTATACAAAAAACGGTTTATCTTGTGGGATCATTGTACATCCACTTTCACTACCACTTTTCCTTGTGGGTGACTGTCTAGTCGTTCAAATGCGTCTTTGGTATACGCTAGATCAAACACTTGATCCACACGTACATGAATCGCATCACTCTCGACCAACTGACTCAGTCGAGTAAGGTGTACAGTGTTTGTCTTCGTGTTTTGACCGACAGCTACAACTTCATATTTTTTGGCAAGATCTGTATTTGGCGCACCTTTCATAGAAACCAACACCCCGCCTTTTTTCAAAACCAAAAATGATCGATCAGCAGTATCTCCGCCGATAGTATCAAATACTGCATCCATATCTTTCACTACTTCTTCAAATTTTCTCTTTTTATAATCAATCACCTCATCTGCACCCAAACTTTTTGCAAAGTCCACATCATCAGTACTCACGGTGGTAACTACATATGCGCCCATATGTTTAGCCAACTGAATTGCAATATGTCCAATTCCCCCAGCCCCACCATGAATCAAAATTTTCTGACCACTTTTTAAGCTCATATGATCCTCTAATGCTTGTATGGCGCTCGATCCAACGAGTGGCAACGCAGCTGCTTCAACAAGTGAGATAGATGCAGGAGCAACAGCGATGTTTGTAGCATTTGCAACCAAATAGGTAGCTATACTCCCAGATCCACCATTTGCTACATTTGCACTTCCATATACGGTGTCACCTACAGTAAAGCCTGTCACACCACTTGCCATCTCTGTGATGACCCCAGAAAAATCCCCTCCCAACGTAATCGGCATAGGAAATGGCATCATCTGTTGAAATAATCCTGCACGGATTGCACTATCAAATGGGTTCAGACTAGCCGCATGCACCTGTACCAGAACCTGTCCTTCGCCAATGGCAGGAGCGTCGACTTCATATATCTGAATCTTTTCGACTTCTCCGTATTCGATGATTTGTGCGGCTTTCATACTGTTTAGGTAAAAATAATCTTCATGAGCGCGTCGCGCCCTTCACCAGTATAAGAACTATAAGGGATGATAGTGACATCGCCACATTCTTTCTGAATTTCTGCGAGCTTCTTCACTCTCTCACCCATCTTTAGCTTATCAACTTTATTGGCAATCACAACATAGGGAAGATTATTTTTTGTAAACAAAAGCAAAGACTCATGATCTTGTACAGTAAGCCCCACATAGGCGTCTATGATGAGTACAACGAGCTTATGTTTTACGTTTGCGGAGAAAAGATACCAAGCAATAAGTCGTCGAAAATGGTCCAATCTTTCTTTTGAACGCTTGGCATAACCATATCCGGGAAGGTCGACGAAATATACTTTATTTTTCACCCGAAAAAAGTCCAAAAGCACGGTTTTCCCAGGCCTCGTACTAGATCTAGCTAACTTTTGGACAAGCAAAGAGTTAATCAATGATGATTTACCCACGTTTGAGCGCCCAACAAACGCAATCTGAGGTAAGGGTTCGTTCAGAATCGGATCCGAACCATTGATACTCTTGATAAATTTAGCTTCAACTGCGCGACTATCCATGACCTTAGGATACAGGATTTTGAGTCAGAAAGATACAGTCCTAGCCTCAACCTAAAGCTCAAGGATACTTGGCACCAAAATCCAACTGAATTATCTCTTTGAGGGCTTTTTCTACTTCTCCGTATCCACCTTCTCCGAGGTGATGATAACGAATCATGCCTTGCTTATCGATAATATATACCATTGGCACTAAGTCAACCTCGTATAGCTCCTTCACTTTTCTATTTTCGTCAAATCCCACTGGGAAATTTACATCACGCTCTTTGATTTTTGCGACTACGTCATCCCACACGCGTTCTTGATCATACTTGGGTGACTGAATTCCAATCACCTGCACATATGTTCCATACTGGCGCTGAAATTCATTCAGAAACGTATATACATTTAGACAATAACTACAATACATACGACCAAATGTGAGCACGACAATTTTTTTCTCTTTAAAACTTGCTAGCGTCACAGGATTCGAGTTGTGCCACTTCGTCACATCACCCCATTCGGGCGCAACTTTCGGCACACCATAAAGTCCAGAAGGTGTGTCTGTCGGCGTGGGGTATACATACGGTTTTTTCCATATCAAACCAATTGCTTTATTTGCATGGTCTGAAAACACAGGTACATACAGTGTTGGATTTGTTTGGAGTGCATACACGTACCCTATAAACAAAAATGTAAGGATCACAACAAACAATCCCAGCGCTGCGCCTATCGCTTTGAGGATCGCGTGCATATATTTATTTATGTTTTTGCGTGCCATATAAGAAATAGTATCACACGAGATACTCTAAATATTTTTTTGTGAACTTTTCTACTTTTTCATGCTCCGATTGCCAACTGTTCCATACTGCCTCACACCACGTGTGAATAGCAGCGACCCTTTCTGCTGGTCGTTCTTTTTTTAGCACGTCCATAATGGTCAACGTGGCAAGCGTATTTGGCTTTTCGAATTCTGGCCAATCTTTCGTCTGATCGGCTATCGCCATGTGAGCGCGTTGCACTTGTTTGCCAGTGTAGTTATGTTTGAGTTGTAGATATAAACCCACCAACGCCATAGTTGGTACGACTTTTTTGGTATACAAACCCACATGCTGTGCTCCGTACGCATCTACCACATGCTGATGAGTAAACTCTGAGTCACCCAAAGAAACAGTGTAAGCCGATAATTGACTAAACAGTGCGATGCACTCAGACGACGCGTTATATCCGGCAAGCAACGGGCCATCTAGTTTTGGTAAAACCAATCCACATCCCGAACAAACAGTAGTTTGTATACTCATATCGCATAGTATATCGCGATCCAACTATTTCGTATAATCGATATATGGCATACATCTATGTCGCACTCCTTCGAGGGATAAACGTGGGAGGAAACACAAAAGTAGAGATGAAAAAGCTCAAAGCGTTATTTGAACGCATGAAGTTTACAAATGTCACTACATATATAAATAGTGGAAATGTGATCTTTTCGACAGATCTACCACAAGAGACACTAGCGTCTCATATAGAAGCATCCATAGAAAAAGATTTCGGATTTCCAGTACGAGTTGTAGTCCGTGACGCAAAACAGATCTCAAACATAGTCGCGAAAGTTCCTGAAAGTTGGATCAATAACGCAGAACAAAAAACAGACGTTATATTTCTATGGAAAGAAGTAGACTCTCCACATGTACTCAAAGAAATTCTCACCAATCCCGAGGTTGACACATTATCCTACATCGATAGCGCAGTGATCTGGCATATCGACCGAGCACACTACACTCAAAGCGCGATGCACAAACTTATAGGTACCCACATCTACAAACAAATGACAGCTCGAAATATAAATACAGTACGGAAACTCAATAAACTTATGAATGAATAACGTTACGTAAGTAACGTAAGATATCGACATATATCTGTCGCTGTTGTTTCATTTTTTGCAAACGGCCCAAGCCACCCTCCGATTCTATTTATTTTTGTATTCGTCGCACACACTTCAATTCCACGATGCCCAGTGAGCCTCACCATATCAGAGCTGAAATCCGCAAGCAACTCATCTAATAATTTATTTTGTCGATCTTTGGGGTGATATCCACCTACATATCGCTCTACTGCAAATGCTTGGTGATAACTATGTGACTGAAAAACTTTGATGACTGGCTCCACTCGTAAAACTGTATGTCCCCACAGACCGATATGGGCAGAATATCGCGGGGCATACAATGCGACCTCTGCGGTCACCTCCCGCATAAGCTTGGCACGAGACAATGAAATATCACGATTAAACTTATGCAAAATCCAACCCTCACCCGCCCCCACACGTATAGCCTGAGAATCGGTTCCTCCAAAAGTTGGGATATCTTCGTGATTTATAAAATCATATACGTTAGCGCCATTCACTCGCTCGGGGGTAAAATCCTCTGGCCTTCTTCTCATAGCTTTCGATTTTAGCGCCCTATAACAACATAAGCAAGAATATTGCCTGTCACAAATTTGAGCAAATATTCGCCCTCGCCAAGACGAGAAAAAGTATTATAATCAAACCCACGATGCAAAACACCATCAAATGCCCGAAATGTGGACACGAATTCGAAGCCTCAGAAGGCATCCTTTCTCATGTAAAAGAAGAAGCGAGACTTGAGATAGAAAAGGCTGTGAGACTGCGAATAGGTGAAGAGAAAAAACTAGAAATGGCAGACATGCAAAAGACGCTGGAAGAAAAAGAAAAAAAGATAAACGAGTTCCGACAGCAAGAACTCGATCTCCGCGAAAAAACCAGAAAACTAGAAGAAAAAGAAAAAGATCTAGAACTGGCTACCCAACGCCGCATGGACGAGGAGAAGAAGCGCATAGAAGAAGAGACCGCCAAACGTCTCATGGACGAACATAGACTAAAAGATTTGGATAAAGAAAAAAAGATTGCGGATATGGAAAAGCTTATCGAAGAACTGAATCGCAAATCTCAACAAGGATCTATGCAAACACAAGGAGAAGTCGCAGAACTCGATCTAGAAAATACATTGCGACTACTCTTCCCTACGGACGAAATCACAGAGGTGAAAAAAGGCGAGCTCGGTGGCGACATACGCCAAGTAGTACAAACTCAGCGAGGCACCGTATGTGGCATGATCCTCTGGGAACGTAAACGTACAAAAGCATGGAAAGAAGAATGGGTGACCAAACTGAAAGAAGATATGCGTCGTGATCAAGCACATCTGGGAATTATCATCACTGAGGTACTACCCAAAGATATGACCAAAAACATAGCAGAACGAAATGGCGTGTGGGTCACGACTCTCGATTCTGTCGAGCCACTTGCCACCCTGCTTCGCAAAAATCTTTATGATGTAGCAAAAGAAAAAGCGATCACACTAAACAAACAAGGCAAAGCAGAAGAATTGTATGATTTCGTGACAGGATCACAGTTTGTACAGCAAGTAGAACACATGGTCGAAATGTATTTTGATATGAAGATGCAAATCACCCGTGAAAGAAATGCCTACGAAAAACTCTGGAAACAAAGAGAGACACAAGTAGATGGACTCCTAAAAGGAATCTCGGGAATATATGGCGGTATGCAAGGGATCGCAGGAAGCGCCCTCCCTCAGGTCAAGAATTTGGAGTTGGGAAGTGGAGACGCCGAATAAGAAGCTCACATACCTGCTTTATATCCTTGTCCGTCACATGAAACCCCAAAGGTAGAAATAGCACTGCCCTATCTTTCGACCATGGACTATCCAAAAATTTAAACCATACTGGGATTCGATCGTCTCGTAACAATTTTTCTACATCAGAAACTGTACAATTTTTACGGGTCTTAAATCCCATAGGGTACACGTGAAGCAATTTTTTATCTGCATCTTGCATGCATACTTTATACCAAGGTGACTGGCGAGCATACAACGGCGATAATAAACGTTCATACAGCTCCACCTGCTTATGTTTATGCTTTTCAATCCACGGAAAATTTATATACCGATGCAGAAATTTGTGTCTCTTTATTCCGATATATCCGTATGTACTATCGCCAATCAGATCATCATGGAAACGAAGCAAATGTTTATGTGCGAAGGATACGAATTTATAGGAGTGCAACATCACACCCAAAACAAACGCCGCACGAAACATCATGTATAACAGGTGTGCCCGAAAAATATATGAATACTCCTTTTGACTCCTGTGTACATACGGCACTGATACTTGCATCTTGCTATAGACGAAACTCCCATACAGTGGGCTCACCTTGCGCACGCTGTCGATGACAAGGTGATTGGTGTGATGCAACACAACACTTGCTGGATTTACTAATCTATGCACACAGTCCTCCACAACCAACAGCTTTTTACCCAAACTCTGTATATACGCGCGGTCTACAAGAATAGAATTTGTGATGCCACACGCATGAAACAAAATTACCACGCTTGGCTTATGGGTAGAGATCATTTTTTCCAAAAAAGATTTTGTGATTTGAAAATCATCATCCAGCGGATAAAACACCGGTGTATATCCATGCAACTGTATATTTTCCACGACATCCATACAATAAAAACTCGGAATAAGAATTACCGATTTTTTGGGAACATCGCGCTGAGACAAAATAGTCCACAGCGCATCTTCAAAGGATAAAAAATGTGTTTGAAAAACTCCACGTGGCAACTCATACCGTTTGTGGTGTAAAAAAGGTAACAAAAATGGTTGATAGTAAGTAAGCATAGGAAACAATAAAAATAACCAATACGAAGAAAATCTTAGATGAGATTAGGAGGATGATATCCGCAAGACTGTTGGAGGTCGATGTGCTTCATAGTGCGTCTCTTACTCGCCCATGTATCATACAACAAGCTCTAAGATAAAAGAAATATTTTCATCTGTCACAATTCCTTCTGCTTTTCGCACGCTCGCTTTGAGTGGCAGTATGTAACAGTCTGTTTCTTTGTCGAAAAATATAGATGTCGCCCAGTGAGTGCGCCCCACCGTCACTTTCACACGAAGCGACCCCCACCCGCGGATCAAATCTCTGTAGCGAACCTTTATTTCATCTGAAATTTTTTTCGGAACTGTCACAAAATGCCATGCGCCTGCTCCTTGGTAGAGCCAAACATTTCCTGTGATTGCGTACTCAGTTTGTTTCAAGTTTCCTCCCATCAAACATATAATACATATGCACAATATAGATTGCGATGCCAGTATACAGCACAAATTCTACGAACTCTGCCCATACTGCTATGGTATGCGTACTATCCAATCGTATATAGAAATTAAATATAAATCCTACGAGGAAATAGATCGCGGCAAACCATGGCGTCACAAAAAATGACCATGGATATTTTTTGAGCTTCGCATACTTTCTCTGAATCATCCAGCTCACAGAGCCATAGAGACCAATGAGTATATATCCCAAATTCACTTTGTCACTCCCAACAGAGTCGAGATTGTGCACGGTGATCTCCTGCTGTGTGTTGCGCTCTATCATCCATGATGGGGTCGCAAGGTTCAATATACGCTGCCCCCAAGATATTTCGTCACCAACGACCAAAGTCAGAACTATCGCAGCCAAAACAAACACAGCGCCAAGAGCTACGCGCTTTTCCACAAATAGTCGTTTAGCGAACAAGAAAAAATATATAGCGGACACAATCAGCATGACGACCTGCACATACTCTATGACCTGATCTTCTTTAGAAATTTGTGCAAATACATCAAAAGGAAGTAGCGCAGTAATGAGTGCATAACCCACGATGACTATCCCGCTTCCAAAAAGTACCTGTTTATAATACTTGTGGTACCACGCATTTGTTTTTGTGGCCAAAGTCACGATTGTACTAAATATACTCATCAACAAAATCTGCGAAACCTGTATGGGAATATGAGCATATATAAAGTTAGGCGGGGTCACATATCCCAAAACAGCAAGCGTCACACCTGCTATAACAGTGAAAGGCAAAACTACATACGTATTGAATTTTGAAAGCGCCGTGCTTATGGTTCGCGACCTATACAGCCGAGTCAGCACGATAATTACGCAGGCTATATACCCATATATATAGGAAGGAACGTGTGTATATTTAAGCACCGTAGTTCCTGACTTATATATATCCACACCGAGAAGCAATACAGCAAACAAATATATACCCGATAGTATAGGGATATTTTTTATCATGGCAGCTCCCTATCTATGGTATAGCGAAGCAAGAATTTTGCAAACACTCGGATGTGCTATCTGCGTTGAACTCTACGCACAGGGTTGATAGACTAAACCGAGGATATGACAAACAGCACCATAACAAAATCACAAAAACCTCATTCTACCCGAACGTTTATTCTGGGCCTCGTGGGTATAGGCGTCATACTCTATAGCATGCCCGTTGTGCGATCGGAAATAAATAAATTCCTTACGTACAACGCTTGTGACACCCCGATTGCTTATAGTATCGGTTCCATAGATCCACGATTCAAACTGTCAAACGATATGGCGCGGGCTCACATACAAAAAGCTGCAGATATTTGGAATCATACGTACGTCAAACCATTGTTTACGTATTCTCCAGAATCTAAGCTAAAAATCAATTTTGTATACGACGATCGCACTGCCCTAAACGAAAAAATCAGTGTCCAGCAAAACCAACTCGACCAGAAAAACTCGGCACTTCAGAGACAAATAGATGCGTATGACGCAGATGTAGCGGCATTTGAAAAAAGATTAGCCAATTTTAACTCACGAGTCGATCAAGCCAATCGCGCTGGAAATATCTCAGAAGATGAATACAACTCTCTTGTATCAGAACAAAACGCACTGAAAGCAGAAAGAGACTCACTCAATGCTAGAGCTGATCAACTTAATCTCGGTGCCACTAACTTCAATGCAAACCTCAGCGCTCTCAAAAACAACATGAACGAGTTTAACGATAAAATAATACAAAAACCTGAAGAGGGCTTATATAACCCAACAGAAAATACTATCGCTATCTACTTTGTAGTCGACAACAATGAACTAGTACATACACTTGCTCATGAGTTGGGTCATGCACGCGCCTTCGAACACACAGATGGTGAATCAGACATCATGTATCCATCATCCTCAAAAACGATTACTGTCACTCCAAATGACAAAGAACAATTAGACTTTGTGTGCAGAGAACAATCGAGAATCATGTATTGGCTAGAACGTTTTAAAACGAACGCTCTCACAATCATTCGATTGCTGGCACTATATAGCAAATAATTTTTCTAATGAAACTTCTCTCCTCGAGCCAACATAGCAATAATTACCTTGGTGCGATTGATACGCGTCTCAGGCTTCTTGGCTGTTTGCAGTCGCCACGCTATTCCGTATAAGTTGGATTTCGAAAGTGTGGCAAAAAATTCTTTGGCTTTTTTATTCTTTGCCAACTCCACCATAAATTGATCAGGGATGGTGCTCGTGGACGGCGCATCGTATGCAGCTGCCCACCTACCGTCGGCCTTGGCCGCTGCCACCTGTGCGAGTCCTGCTGGTCGCATCTTCCCTTCACTTATAAGTCTTTCTATCTTGCCACGATTAATTTTGGACCAGATGCTTCGCTTTCTACGTGGCGTAAACTTTTGGATATGCGAGGATGCATCGTATTTGTGCACCAGACTATCTATCCACCCAAAGCAAAGGGCCACGTCCACCGCTTCCACATAAGACACAATTTTCAGATCAGAATTTTTATTTCCCAATCGCAACCAAATTCCATCGGAAATTTCACCGTTTTTCTCTAGCCACTTTTCCCATTGCGCGCTATCGCTAAACACCATAATAGATGACGGATCTACTTGCATAGTTTTATTATAGTACTACAAATGTATAATGAGATTTCTGTATGCAACAACTCTCTCACGATCAAAAACTATGCCTCGACCATATCATCGAGTGGTACAAAAAAGATAAACACGAGATGCAATACGTGACGCTGGGCGGGTATGCAGGTACTGGAAAAACGACGCTGATCGCTATCCTGCGAAAAGAACTCCACTCCATAGATAAACAGCTCAAAGTAGGATTTGCCAGCTACACAGGAAAGGCCGCGCGCGTGCTACAACGCAAACTCACCGAAGAAAATGCGATTCTAAAATCCGACACCGTGGGCACTATCCACTCACTCATCTATACGCCGATAGTAAATGCCAACGAAGAAATCGTAGGATGGAAAACGAAAGAAGAAATAGATAGCGACCTCATCATCATAGACGAAGCGTCTATGGTAGATAGCATTATCTGGGAACATCTCCTAGCATACGGCAAACCCATTATCGTTGTGGGTGATCACGGACAACTCCCACCTATCAAAGGAAACTTTAACCTCATGCAGAAACCAAATGTCACACTTGTAGAAATCCACCGCCAAGCCAAACTCAATCCCATCATCGACGTCTCTATCCAAGCTCGCCAAACAGGTGCTATAGAGGTGAAAAAATATTCGAGCACTGTGATCAAATTTGATCGCAACGATAGTGAGACAGGAGAACGCATGAGCGAAATACTCTCCAACTATTCTACTGATACGCTGATCCTCTGTGGATATAACACGACAAGAAAACGACTCAATGCACACATACGAAACTCTCTAGGATTTGAAACACCAGTCCCAACGAGTGGTGATCGGGTCATCTGCCTTCGAAATAATCACATGGCCAAAATTTATAACGGTATGCTCGGAACTATCGTGAGCATCGAGCAAAAAGATAAGGATTGGTACTCGGCCGAGATTGCTATGGATGGATCAGAAGAAAACTATAGTGGCCTTATCTCGGTCGCTCAGTTTGGTGCCGATAGCGCGCTGAACTTCACAGAAAACAGAAAGCAAACAGCACGAGGAGATCTCTTTGACTTCGGCTATGCACTCACCGTACACAAAGCACAAGGCAGCCAAGCCAAACGTGTAATACTTTTTGAGGAACGATTTAAACAAATGGACGATGATCAGTGGAAGCGATGGCTATACACAGCAGTGACGAGAGCGGAGAAAGAACTGTTTATTTTCCCCTCATAAATATTTTTTCACTTTACCACCCACATCGACGAACTCTGTTTCAAACGGCTTTGTATAAATCACTGATCCTTTTCCGTGATGCACTTCAAGTGCGCTACCCAAGGTCATCGCAAGTTTCATCGAGCCAGAACCATTTGCCTCATCTTCTGGTATACCCCAATCAGGGGCAAACGAACGAGCACGTATGACTCCTTTTTCTTTATCTATCCATGACCATACAAATGCATGCTCTTTCGTTGTCACTTGAGATCCCAATAGTGTCTCAACCTCTAAAGGACTCCCCAACTCTTCGTAATTCCATGGAGGTAATATATCCTTGTTTGCGCGCACCCATACTTGCTCACCCTCGCACCTTGTTTTAATCGAACCACCTTTACAGGTGATAATATCTAACGGCTCTTTTCGCGTTGTATTTATGTACCAAGCCGCACCCACCAATGCGTGACCAGCAAAAAGAATTTCTTCCTTAGGATTATGCACACTTACGTCACCCGCTTTTAGATCATTTATAAATACAGATTCGCTATAACCAAGACTCGCGACAATCTGCTGACGCTCATTGGTATCTATCTCTCGCCCCTCATCCAATATAATTCCCACTGGATTTCCAAATTTATTTTCACTATCCACAAACGCCGTAACGATATGAAGTTGTAAATTATCGACCATAACCATATTATACTCAATCCACGGCTAAATCTGCCTCATTTGGCACATTTCAGGTATAATACACATACTTGCGGGATCGTATAACGGTAGTACAGCAGACTCTGAATCTGCTTATCTTGGTCCGAATCCAAGTCCCGCAGCATAGTGAAAATAAATAAAAAATTGTTATTCACCTCTAAAGAACTTTTTAGCTATCTAAAAACTGTCAATAAATTCTCCAAAATTGACGAAGAAATACTCGCAACTTTAACTTTTAAGCAAGCGTATCAAAAATTAAATAACATAGA
>CAZXHY010000004.1:51107-52365 GCA_964639945.1 uncultured Gammaproteobacteria bacterium | reverse complement strand
GTATTATAGACATATGCCAAGCGACGAAGAAGATGAGTTAATTGCAAGAGCGTATACAGAACATTGGAAGAGTTTGCAAAGTTCGAATCCCAAAGAGCGTGATGAGGTTCTTGCGTGGATAAAAAAGAAACGATTACGAATTATCGCCGATGCCATGAAAAAGGATGGATCACCGCGAGCTAATGGTGCACGAGCGATTTTGGATTTCATCGCAAATTTTACGAGAAAGTAAGCCTGCCACATCGCCTCGAGACCAACACGGCTCCTTCATGGTAGAATTGCACAATGTCAGACCAAGCACATATTCGCAATTTTGCCATTATCGCTCATATTGATCACGGTAAGTCCACACTTGCCGACAGGTTACTTGAAATGACAGGTACTGTCGCGTCCCGAGATATGCATGCACAGCTTCTGGATAGCAATCCCATAGAGCAAGAGCGTGGGATTACTATAAAACTCGCTCCTGTACGTATGCATTGGAAAGGGTACATCCTCAACCTTATCGATACCCCCGGACACGTAGACTTTGGGTACGAAGTATCTCGCTCCCTTGCTGCGTGTGAGGGCGCACTGCTGGTCGTAGACGCAACACAAGGGGTACAGGCGCAGACATTGGCCAATCTTCATCAGGCTAGACTACACAACCTCACTATCATTCCGCTTCTCAATAAAATAGATATGCCACACGCGAGAGTAGAGGAAACAAAAGAAGAGCTTCGCGCATTAGGGTTTGTGGATAGCGAGATGATCGAAATATCAGCCAAAACTGGGCAAAATGTCGATAAAGTTTTGGAAGCAGTGCTCGAAAAAATTCCTTCTCCCAAAGGAAATCCTGACGCACCACTTCGAGCGCTTATTTTTTCTTCTCACTATGATACGCATAAAGGTGTGGTTATATTTGTACGAGTAGTAGATGGATCGATACACTATGATCCATCCGTAAAACTTCATTTCATCGCTTCTGGTGGAGACAACACGCCGATAGAAGTTGGGTATTTTTCTCCACAAATGGTGACGACGACTGATTTGAAGTGTGGAGAGGTGGGGTATATCGGTACAGGCTTGAAAGACGTGAAATCTGCCAAAGTTGGAGACACTGTCACGTTTGCAAACATGCAGGGAACCAAAAATGAACACCTGAAAGGAACCGGCGACGCGCTATCTGGGTATAAAGAGCCCAAAAGCATGGTATTTTTGGGATTATTCCCAATGAGTGCAGATGAATATCAAGATTCTCGTGACGCGATGGAGAAAT
>CAZXHY010000004.1:0-51007 GCA_964639945.1 uncultured Gammaproteobacteria bacterium | reverse complement strand
TGCATGCAGAGGTCGTGCAAGAGCGTATTTTACGAGAATTCGACCTCACCATGATGGCGACAGCACCGAGTGTAGAGTATAGGGTAATCCTAAAGGCTGGTGTGGATCATACAAAGATTGGTTTTACCTTTAATCAAGTGATTCAATCAGCAAAAAATACGGGTACCACGGTTTCTATACAATCGGCCTCTGAGTTACCAGATGAAACATATATTGATCATGTGCAGGAGCCGCTTATGAATGTCTCTATCTATGGACCGAAGCGATTTGTCGGGGCGATTATGCAATTGGCGACTGAGAAGCGAGGGGAATATGTGGATTTGAGCTATGTAGGCGAACAAGCGACGTTTACCTACCTGATTCCACTCTCTGAGATGATCGTAGATTTTTTTGATCGATTAAAGAGTGTGACCGAAGGGTATGCAAGTTTGGATTATGAATTTTTTGATTGGCAGACACTCCAAGTTGCAAAGGTCGATATATTGGTAAACAAAGAAAAAGTAGACGCACTGTCATTTCTCGTTATTGAGCAAGCTGCGCATAACAGAAGTAAAAACATAGTGGAACGTTTGGCAGAGGTTATCCCACGACAACAATTCGAAATCCCAATTCAAGCAGCTATCGGAGGTTCGATTATTGCCAGAAGCGACGTAAAGGCGTTTCGAAAAGATGTGACGAAAAAGTTGTATGGCGGAGATCGTACGCGGAAGGATAAGTTGCTGAAAAAACAGAAAAAGGGAAAAGCGAAGATGAAAATGGTAGGAAATGTCGAGATACCACAATCTGCATTTTTTGAGGTCCTTAAGAGAAATACGTAAATGTATTTTTGATGTATTTCTACTTGACATGAGCACAGTCGAATGGCATACACTTATCCTGCAACGTAGTTGGATTTGTATGGCAATTATTCGTAAATCAGATCATTCTCTTCTTGCTTCCCTTGGCATTGCTATTCTTGTAATTACTGGATTATTTGCCATGTTGGCAATAAATTTTCGAAGAAATGAGACTACAGAACTTCGATCTCGAGCGTTTAATGACCCATACTCTGGAGTTCCCACCCCCAAAACTACTCTGAGTCCCGACGCCTGTGTATATGTGTATCGTGAGCACTGCTATGGCGATCAAGGTGAAGTTGATCGGGCAAAAAGTAACTATGAGCGCAGTCAAAAGGTGATGTGCTATTTACCGAGTTTGTGTCCACCTCCAGTTGAGCAGCCTAAGCCTCTTGGGGAATGCCCATATAACTATGATGGACGTTGTTATTCAAGTCAATCTGATGCCGATGACGCTGAGTACATGGACACAAAGGGCCCGAATGATCCTGCTGTAGAAGCTCCAGTTCCGATAGATCAAAATTAATTCCACGTGGTTATTTCCCCCCAAATATTGATATAGATTGTTATCTTATGATATTATTTTGGGCATGACTAAAGAGGATGGACAGCAAAAAGGGTTTTACGATACGACATTGGGTAAATGGATTTTGCGCCAATTCATGTTTTCGCCTGCGGCAGTCGGGAGACGATACCTCAATAATTTAGGTTTAGATTGGAGAGCTCTTCAGGGAGGTCGCGTGCTAGATATGGGCGCATGCACTGCAGGGTTTGCAAAAGAAGCCAAAAAGCATGGGGTTGAGGTGGTTTCCATGGATCGTGATGATAAAGCACTCGAATCGTTTGCCCGAGGCAGAAGACGTGAACGGGGTGTACCCTTTGCTCACGCAGATTTGTTTCATTTGCCCTTTAGTGATCATTCGTTTGATTGGGTGATATCTAATGCAGTGGTGCACTGGGCAGTAGAGAATCCACACCAAATGCGACGTATGTTTGACGAGGTTCGTAGGGTAGCTACTCATCGAGGGGAATTTCGCTTTACTGCTGGTCACTACGGAAATCTAGAATTTTGGGCCCATGAATACCCATCTAGACCAACTCGAAAATTGTTACGCGAGGTCATGGTGACCGATGTTGCTATGGGTATGACGGCAGGCATCGAGCAATCTGTTGCCCCGATCAAAATTATGCATCATGAAGTACTACGAGTGGAGCCGAGAGCGAAAATGATAGCTGTAGCAGATGTGCGACATGGTGGTTATGACCCAATTTTTTGGAGCGTGCGCTACGCGAGAAGATAAATATGTCTATAATTGTGATATAGTGAGCCTATGACAGAAGTTGTCCCACAGCGATTTAATCCAGAAACGGGAAAACCAAATCCTGTAAGTCTGAAAGAATTTTTGCTCATGGATCGTGACGTGCAGAAAAGTTTTATAAAACCACTTTCCAAGCAAGAGCAAAAAGATTTTCAGATGGCAGTGGTTGTGGGTGTTGCAAGTATGCCACTTGCTGAGCGTCGTGAGATTGCAAAGATTCAAGTAGATAAAATGCAACAAAAAGAAAATAAAACTATCGGCGATAAATTAGCATTGTTGCAGGCGAAGATGCATTTACGACAAGTTATGTTGCCAGAAAAGCAACCAATATTTTTCCGTAAACTTCGTACCAAAGAGTTTAAACTGCCTAAATGGCTAACAGAAAAGAAGAGTGCCTATCTCATGGGATCTACTTCGGGTGCGTAACGTTAGCTTTTTCTGATAAATGTTCTTCCCGTTACTTTTTCTACAGCAAAAATAGAAAGATGCGAGAGAAAAAATAGTGTAATGTTAAGTGCTACTGCGCCACCTAGGTTTGTGGCGAGTGATTGTATAAAGGTGGAAACGCCTACAACGGCGCTTTCTGGTAAGCTAAACTTTATTCCAGCGATATATGCTGCTCCAAAAACTAAAATGACCACAATGGCCACAGGCCAAAATCCCTCCATGTCTTCGTGTGACGAAAACATGCTATTACTTACCGCAAACAATGCGTAAAAAGAAAGTAGTAGGGTGTATAGCGAATATTGAGAAAATGCGATTCCGTTTTGGAAATCTTGCGCTGTCTGATTCCAGAGTACGGGAAGAAAGTAGGAGATGGTAAACAATGTCGCCATGCCCACAAATACAGGAGCGACACCGATTACCGCTCGTCGAAGTGGATCTGTTTGTGCTATGGAGACGCTCCCAGTGCGTACATTGGTCTGCTCAATCCCTTCTGGGACAAGTGTGAGTCCTCCAGTATGAACACCCAAGATTTCTGCAGTGAATAAATGCGCGAGTTCGTGGATGACGGTTCCCGGAAAAAATATAAGTGAGAGAAATCCTATGGATATTGCGCGTGATTTAGTCAGAAGAAATGCTGCGATGTAGAGGTTTTGGGTGAGGCGGCGAGTCAGGATGTATAAAATGATAATTTCACCGATTATAGCCAATACCCAAATATTCATATGTTTAGTATGGGATATTGTTAGGTTTGTCGCAAGCTTTGGTTGACAACAAGTCATTAGAGAGCGTATAAACAAGCCTATATGGTTGCATTTGAAGCATTGAATGATCGATTGGCGCACCAAATAGTAGGAGCGATGAACATACGCTTCGAACAGGAAGGTCGTAGGGTCGTGTTTGAGGTTCCCGCAGCGTATGTCGGGGGATTACGTGGCCTCATACGGCATGAGAAGTATGGATTTGAGATACGACCAGCGGCGGGAATGGTGACAACAGAAGAATCGATTGGTGTTGGCACTCGTCGTACCCCAATGACTGAAACGAGAAGAATATTAAAATATAATGAAACAGGTGATCGGGTTCATATAGCAGTGGTTCGATATAAAGAGCCAAAAACGAGGAATATCGTATGGCTGTAAAAGGTTAAATATATGGCAACAGTATTTGGAAAAGAACAGCAAGCAGGTATGGCGGTGCCGCATAGTATATTGGTTCATGAAGGGCCAACGTGGTATACGGTGTATATCCCTCGTGAGCACATGAGAAATGTGAAAACCGTGATACGAAATGAAAAAGTAGCGTATCAGCTTCTTGGAGATTCCGATGGAGAGGTAATTTCTATTTTACCTATCCCAAACCGTTCATACCAAAAGTTACGGAAAGGAAATTTAGAATTACCTCTTGGTCGTGGACAGAAAAAAATTGAGTTTCGCAACTTACCAAAACATTGGCTTTCTAGCTTAGAATAGTATTATGCGATTACACATACAAACACCGATACATTTACCGAAACAGAGAGGGTTGCGTGTATCAGTGGGCGAGGGATGGCCTACCAGAAATCGATCTCGGTGGAATATAGAGTTGGCAGAAGGGGCTACTGCTACGTTTGGAATTTTTGACAGAGGTAAGCCTATGGCGGGCCATTTACATCCTATGGTTGTGAGAGATGGTAAATTGTACGTGAATGGTGTGTTTGTGGATGTCGTATCCGAACAAATTGTAGCAGATGGTGTGCGACTTGGCTTGTCTAAGCGGTCATTACGATAATGCGTGGAATTAGTGTCCACCTCCGCCGCCACTCTGATCAATACCTGATATTTGGGTAATAAACATGATGGCAAGCGCCCCCATCATCATTCCCGGAATTACCTTCCCGACGAAATCAAATGATTCCTTGGCTTGTTTGGCTGTTCCAAATACCGCTTTCATTTTTTCTAGATTTTCTGGGGTGGGATCAAGCTGTGTAAGGGCGAGGATATTTTCGGGGGTAGGATTAAATCCAGTAAAGTTTTCTTGTCCGGTGAGACCCTTCCATACTTCGGCAGCTAGTTCTGTATTGGATTGCAAAAGCTGTGCGGCCATTTGCGGTGCTTCTACTTGGCCAGATTTTAACTGATCTAGCACTTCGGCTGGCACTACTTTATCTGGATGTGCTTCGTTATACTTCGAAATAGTTTGTAGTAGTTGAGATTCCTCTGGTTTGGCGGGTGGTAATTTGAGATCGCCAATCTTTTTTTGTAATTCGGCAAGTTTCACTACCGATTCTGGTGGCATGTTTTCGTTGCGCATAGCCGATATCATGCGAAGTGTATCGACGCGCATTTCATTGCCGAGTGGTGTATCGGCGCCTTGAGCAGCTACTGCAGCCATCAGTATTCGGAGGTCTTTGAGGTCTAGGAGGAGACTATTTGCTTCGGCTAACAGTTGAGATACTACTTCGCGATCAGGAAGTGGGACCTGTTCTACTTTTGGTGCAATCGCTTCTGCTACTGGTTTTCCTGCTGCGATATCTTCGAGAGTTTTACGGGAGGCACCTTTTGACGGAGATTTTGTTTCTGCGGTATGGGCAACAGGTTTTTCTTTAGGAGGCGTAGGCTTCGCTTTTATCGACTCTGGTTTAGGAGGTGGTATCGCACCCTCAATTTTTGGAGCATCCATACATACAGTATAGACAGATGATCCCATGGCTCGTCAAGGCGTGTTCCCGCTTTGTTTTTTCTATCTACATGCGTATTATTAGAATATGGTAGAAAATGCGGGTTTTATGCCCAAGGATGTGTCTGTTGCCAAGCGTGTTTGGTATGGCGTGGGGAAAGCTGTAGAAAGTCAGAGTCCCAAGGCGTGGGAAGCACGCATACTTCGAGTGATTGATGAAAAAATAGTTCCAAAATTATCCTCAGAAAATCAACAATGGATGGCAGAGATTCGACCAAAAGTAGAAAAGTTTGCCAAGGTAGCAGGTGTTGCTATCCCAGTTGTAGAGGTGGTTGCTGTGGTTGGGTCAACCGTTTACTTAGGTAAAAAAATTTATGAAGGCGTACGTATCTATAGGCAAAAGATACTTGATAAAAAATCTGAAACTAGAACTACACCATTTGATCTATGGTTGTTGGATATTCGTAAACAAGTATTACAAAAGTATGATGCAACGCAAGCAAGTGTCATAGAAGGAACAATTCGACAAATGGGGGTGGATATTGGGACACAACAAGGAAAGGCTTCAAAGTGGCGATCTATTTTTGAGACGGCACAAAAAGGTTCACCGGCTGCAGTAAACAGGGCAAAGCGCAGGTTAGAACAAATGTTTATAGATGCACATGTTCAGGCGCATGGGGGTGTAGATAAAAAAATTGATCCAGAAAAAGCAAGGCAAATGTATACCTTGGCAAGAGAAGCATTTGCCCAATGGGAAAACGTACAATTTCCCGGATTAGGTGAGCTGATGAACGAGGGACCACGTTATCCTAGCTCACGGCTATCAACGCTGAAAGAAATTATACCAAAGTTTTGGAAATCAGACGGTGATGATAATAATGCGTTGTCCTTTAATGAAATTCTTTTCGCGTGGAGAAAAGGTGATCCAGAATTATTGAGAGAAATGGCAAAAGATCCCAAATGGACAAGGGTTGTAGAGCTTATGCCAAATAGTCCATGGGGAGACATTTTGGATCGTGATAACCAATTATTCGATGAAAGCGCTAAAACTATTCCATTTAAGCCCAATGCTCGGGCGTTACGAGAAAGCGTTCCCAAAGAAAAGAAGGCAGATGCGCCGAAGCGTGAGTTGAGTTGGTGGGAGAAACGCGAGATAGATAAAATTCAAAGAGAAGAACTTCGATTGCGTAAAGAAAAATATGGCCCTCGTAATAGAGCGAGAAAGCAGGCTGAGTACGACAAAGAAACAGCTCGATTGCGAGCAAAACAAACAGATACAACTGGCGTTATTACGTATAGAGATCGGTTAAATGAGCTAGCAAATGCATCGCGACCAAAAGAGCCTGTTATTGAGCAATTAACGCCGGAACAATTGCTGCAACAAGAAAATGAAATGTGGTTAGAAAAGATTCGAGAAATAGCTAAGCGTAGAGAAGCTCGAAGGCCAAAAGTCATTGAGCCAGTAGTGCCACAACAAAGAACTCCGTATGTATACGGCGAGCGATTTAGCCAGATTATCAATACACATGATCAGGTAGTGCCGCAAGCGCTTCCAGAAACACCACCATTTATCGATCGCATGCAGCGAAATCGTGCTACTGCTATCGCAAGTGAAAATACTGCTATGCCAGTGGCTGGAGAGGACGAACGTGCTTGGTGGAGAGAAAGAAAAGCAAATGGATTGTCTACTCAAACTCTGACGGATACATTGCGCGCTGAAGACCAAGAAATTAAATCCATGTTGGCTCGCGACGAAGCACAGCGACAAGCACATCGCGCCGCAGAGCGTGCACGAGTAGATGCTCGTCGCGCAAATCGTGATCCACTGGCAACCACTTTACGGTATGTTTTTCGTGGTGAACAAACTCCAGCTCGACAAGAATGGTTCGAAAGAGTGCTTACACGAGCGCAAGATATGGCGGGAACAGATAGGGATATGAGAGATTTATTGGCTACAGCCACGGCAATTGGGGGAAATACGATATTTGATCGTACAGAAGAAGCGGCGGTTATGGCGCGTGTACTCGATCGGGCATTTCATACGTTGCCAAAAAATCAACAAGATTGGCGAGGATTCAAGCCAAATAGTGATATTTTTTACACCATGGCATCAGATCTAGTCGGGAGATTCCATCGTGCAGAAGTACCTCTCGCTCTGACACAAGGAGTGGAGGCGGTAAACGCTGGAGATGTTCTCGTGAATCGATTATTGGAAACCAATGATAAAAAAGTTAGAGAGTTAGTGCGTAAAGTAGCATCGATTGGCACGAATCGCGGCGAAAAAGTGGAAGTATTTGAACCGACGCATGAGCTTATAGATTTGTTTTCTTATGCGTATAGACAGCTCATACATACACCAAATTCACAGCAATTAAGCAACAATGATATGCGTATAGTAAGTCGTATTGCTAAACAGTTTGTACGAAATGATGTTGGAGCCATAGGAAAGTTGTATAAAATGTATCCAGCGAAATAATCTATGCCAGAGTTATATAAAACCAGAGAACAAGTGCCGAAAATTTCTCGCTTATCGTTACTGAAGGCTCGTATCGTTGATCGTATACGCCGACATAAAGAAAAAGAACAAAAACAAGAAAAAGCTACAGTCTCCGCATCTAAGGAGACCAAAAAAGTAGTGGTAAAAACAGTGGTAACCCCTGACAAAAAACAACCATATAGTGCCTCAAAGATAGTAGTTAAAGAAGCGTCGAAAGTATCAGTAGCAAATAAGCCAACACAGCAACCCAAACGCCCTATTGATCAGATACTAGTAGGGAGCTGGAACGCGATAAAGTGGTTACCTGAGAAACAAGAAAAATGGCTTTTTAAAAGTGTTTATGAAAAATTTATCTACCCTAGATTGACTCCAGAACAACAAAAGAAAGCGAAAGCCATGGAACCAAAGATTAAACAATATGCCAAAGTTGGCGGTTGGGTCATGACAGGAGGGGAGGTCATTGTTGCAGGGGTGATTGTGAAAAAAGTATATGAATTTATTAAGCAAAAACGACGGAAGCCAATTGTAAATATTGTTGGAGATACTCCTCAGAGAGGTGGTGTTCATACGCGAGATTTGGTGTCTATTGCATCTGCGGGAGATATGCCCTCCGTTTCAAGTGCGGATAGGAAAACCATTCAGAATTTAGAGGGTGCATTACCAGATTATTTGCATAATTTACTGTCTCGATTGGGTGCTGCTTTAGATAAAGATATCGATATAAAGGATATGCCTGCGTGGAAAATTGCAGCATTAAAAAATCATATTTTAGAGAATGTGGGAGTGCTTGTTTCACAAGGAGCACCTCCAGATGTCATAGAAATGTTAGGTAAAATGAAGATGGCTAAAGGAAAAGATGAGATAAGAGAGGCGGGGATAATGGCG
This sequence comes from uncultured Gammaproteobacteria bacterium, assembly GCA_964639945.1. Lineage (GTDB taxonomy): Bacteria > Patescibacteriota > Microgenomatia > UBA10105 > UBA927 > UBA927. The sequence goes on along the minus strand of CAZXHY010000004.1, from coordinate 42,368 downwards.
ATAGTTCATTGGAACGCATGGTTGCGAGACTCTGGTAAGAAGCCATTAGAAATGATTGAAATGATGGGTGTGGTACGGGCATTTGAGGCATCCGGTTTTGATGCGCTCATGAATCTAGACGTGAAGCAACTTGAGAAGATTCAACCAAATGTCGTGCTACCGTTGCTTAAACAAATGTTTGCTATCACAAATTTCGCCCCAGAAGCCTCTGGTGTTGTACGAAGTGCTTTGGACGTGCTTAAAAAGCATTTAAATGGACCATTTTCTGCCGATACACCGTTTACAGATGATCGAGGGATGCTTCAAGAGATGATTCCTGCGGTTGCTGCCCCATTTTACCAATATCTGCACAAGCATGGGGAGGTGATACGAGAAGTGAATGCATTTTCTTCTCGAGAAGATCAAGGTAGTCATTTGCGTAAAGTGTTTACGGAATTTATGGAAGAATTTATAAAACAGCTTAATCCGACAGAAGAACAAAAAGGTTCTGCTCAGCTAAACATGATGATTGCAAATATGTTTCTGGATACGCTCGGATATCCGGGTCTTGAAGAATTAGGTATACGTTTAAAACCAAAGCCTATGGAGTAATATAGATATATATGCAAGAAATACCTATCACCGTTGAACAATTTCATAAGTCTCGCTGGGGGAAGATGAAGGATCGTGTTGTAAAAAAGATTGACAATAAAAGTATAAAAGGCGAGGTAAAACCTGCTTCATCAGGAGTTGTTTCTGAAAAGAAAAAGCCTGAGGTAAAAAGGATTATATCAGTAAAAAAAGCACCTATAAAACCATCTGGTCGACCGATAGATCAGATTCTGGTAGGGAGCTGGAATGCACTCAAACAAATCCCAGAAAAGCAGGGAAAGGGAATAGTAAACATTTACGATAAGCTCCGCTTTCCAAAGCTAACGACAGAAGAGCAAAAATTAAACGATAAAGTGCATGTATTCCTCAAAAAATATCAAAAAGAAATCGGCTGGGGAGTGACTGGGGTGGAAGCAGCTGCGGTGACATACGGAGTAGTGAAAGGATTTCAGTATCTCAAAGAGCGTCGTGCCATCCGCAATGCTTCTCGGTCAGTCGGTCGGGTAGATCATGTACCTTCTGCTGCTCGTACGGCTGTAGAGGTGATCCTTTCTGATCCACAGCGACAGCTCAAAGACGCGCTTCTTGAGAAGATACAGGTAGGGCAAGTGCTTAGGCCAAGGGTTTTGCCTGATCATGAGCAAAAGATTCTCGAGAATTGTCCATTTTCAGAAGATTTAAGGCAAAAAATTCACAATGGAGTTCTGGATGAGTTTGCTGGGATATTGGATGCACGCAAGGGGAATCTTCATAAGATTCGTTGGGATGGAGAACGGCGTGATGCGCTGGATAACATGATGATTGTGGCCGCTAGAAGATTTGAAGCAGCGCAGTTGCGCCTCGGAGGTATACCAGAGTTAAATTTGGCTCAAATGAAAAAAGATGATCATATTTTTATAGCTGTAAAAGAGTATATATCTATCTGGCGACACATGATGGAGAAGTCTGGCTTATACGATCGCAGAGGAATAAATGGTCATAATATTGAGGATCTCCTAATGCCTGCACCATGAACTACGCACAAATATTTGATCGCTGGATATCGCTGAGTACACTTTCGGAAGCAGATAGAGCTTCGCTTATGGATCATTTGCACGGTGAGATCAAAAGTGGCACGCAGACACTTGCGATGCTTGCAAGCAATGAGATGGGACTCATAGTAAATGAGGTGCAGTACGACAGTCGCGACGCATATTTGAAAGCGGTCTTGCCGGTTATGTCGCTGGCATCCCTTGATGGATATTTGTTGTTTTTGATAGAGAAAGGCATCAATCCAGATACCGCAAATCTAGTAGGAAACAAGAAGACAGATGGTGTGGGAAAACTTTGGTCTACTGGGTACGAGAAGGATCAACATAAAGCATATATGGATGCGATCGATCCTATCATTAGGCTTATGTTGAACAAAATCTATGAACTTCGCGTGAATCAAGCGCTTTCATTTCATCCTGAGATTGTCGAATTGCCGTATAAGGTTACCGAAAAGCTTCATCAATATATAGGTTGGTGTGTGCATCAGGGGTACATATTGGGGTGTTTGGAACACGGGATACAATAAATCATGCATGAAGACGTCATTGGTGCCAATACCGCACACATCCTTCGTCAGCAAAAGTTCGCTGAAGGTTCGCTCACCATCACCCACAACAAGCATGATATTGTAGCTAACACCATAGGGCATGTGCTTGCTATTCCCACTACTCACACAATACTTTGGACATGGAATAGTGCCTTTAAAAATCCTTCCAAAGAGTTGGGTGATCAGTTGTTTGAACGATATAAAGATGTCCCGTGGAAAGGTGATGTGCTGGTGCGTGTAGGGCATTCATCTATCTTCGGAGACATCAAGCGAATACTTGCTCGCAATGAGGACGTGAAGGGGAGACCGTGGCTTCTAAAAGACAAAGCAGGTCGTGCGCTGGAATCCGTCGGAAAACTCGCAATGATAGTAAATGTATTGCCTGCCATGATTATGGCAAAGTTACTTCGAGCTGATTTTTATAGTCCATTCGCAAATTCAGTTAACGTATATCATCCGAAACTTGCTCTAGGGATGCATGAATTGGGACATGCAAAGTTTTTTAATCAACTTCCTGCCAAAGAGCGTGTAGGATATCTCATCGGGATGATGAATCCATTTGTTTCAGTGCCATTTCTTCCTTCTTTTATCGAGTGGCAAGCCTCAAAAAATGCTATGAAACATTTCAAAAATGACCAAGAACGTCGGGAGGGTCTTAAACGGCTCGAAGCGGGTTGGGCTACATATTTTTTCAGTGATATTTTGACGCCAATACCACTACCTAAGCCGGTAAAGGATATGGTCGGAGCGTTTCTGGCGTATCCCGCTTCTGTAGCAGGACACGCGATGGCGAGATGGTATCCGAAACAAAGCGAGCGATTTGGATATGTGTTTGAAGGAAAAGATATGGTAAAAAAACCAGCAGCAATGCCAATGCTTGGAGATCGTCAGATGCTTGTGGCTATGGCAAATCCGAGCGGACGATATAGATAATTATGTCGGATTTTTATGAAAGAAAATGTATCACACAAGCAATCAAAGGGCGTTAAAATAGATCAGGTTTTTGTCGGCGCATGGAATGCTGTCAAACCAGAGAGTCAGGGCAAGGCAATCATGCGAGTTTTTGATAAGTATTTTAGGCTAAGCAATACAAAAAATGATGATGACTCGCGTGCCCAAAAAATCCGTCCGAATATCGAAAAAGTAGTGGGTTGGTCAGCGCTAGGAGTAGAGGTTGGCATCATAAGCCTCGCTGTGATAAAGGGATATAAATTATTTACATCGCATACATCTCTAGGGGGTGAGGATGGTGGTGCGAGTGTGATTCAAATTCCAGAAAAAATATATCAAGGTAATGCACAAGAACAATCATCTCGACATCCGTTATTTGAGAGAGTAGCGGAGCTACTTAGGGATGAGCCATTTGTCACTATGGCGTTATCTAGCGGAGGATTTTCTGTTATAAAAACTGTCATATTAGACGAAGAACACGGGAATCGGGTGAGTGTGACGGCATATGGGCTACAAGATACGCGTAATCAGCGACAAGAGTTTCGTGTAGATGTGATACATGCGCCAAGTCGGGAAGCCGATATTTTTGCAGTAACACATAAAGAAGGGCATACCAAGGCGGAGCATGTGCATATCCCACTAACACAGTTTGACATGCAAGGGTGGCCATTTATGGTGCCTTCAGATAGTCTGAATACGAGTAGTTTGGGTTCTGAGGCTCAGTGGCTTCCTGTAACGAAAGAAAGTATCGATGGACTTTTGGCTATACTGTCAGCTGATATTGATGCAGCAAGTACCGAAAAACGTCGTACCATGATGAATACAGTAAGTCGACAGATGAAGAAAAAAAATACTGATTTGTGATGGTGTTTATATATGCCAGAAATTTCACCTACAGAAGCATTGGGAGCACAAGCGAAAAAGATATTTTTTGGTGTCGCGAGAGCACCGAAAGAGTGGAGTGAGTTTCAGGGGAAGCAGTTTCTTGCGCTCTATGACAAGTTTTATTTCGATAAGCAGTCGCCAGAGCAAAAAAAGGTGTTGAAAAAAGTGAGACCGATTATAGAAAAGCGTGCGAAAGCCTTGGGGTGGGTGGCTACTGGTGTGGAGGTAGCTGCAGTAGCGGGAGCTGCTGTATGGGGATTTCAGAGGCTCAAAAAGGGTAGGATTCCAGACGTTGTCAGTGCTTCTACGCCACTTGATGCATCCATGACGTTGAAAGATATAGCCACAGGGGAATTGCCAATACCTCGCAAAAAGAAAGAGGAGAAGAAAAAGCAGAAAAAAGAAACAGTAAAACGGAAACCTCCGGAGCAGCTTGATGCATTCACGTTTGAGACAGATCCGTTTGCGTTGATAGAAAGAGCCAGAAGAGAATATATTCCTCCGGGAGGTGGAATATCCACCGATATGCGGATGCATCCGGATCGACCAGAGACTGTCATTCTCACTCCTGCGGCAGGTTCTACTGGTCCCTTTATGGAAAAAATGAATCAGAGGAGTGAATTTGAGGCTGTGATGAAAGAGGTTATTGGAGTACATGTTCCACACACAATAAAAGTTTCTAATCATGAATATCATGTCGCTCGCAGTCATGGATACACACTCGATCCGCGAGGGAAAGGGTTTGTGCAAGGGCCTGATGAGGGATTTTTTGCAATTCCTACACATGAGCGTGTTCAAGGTATTCGCGAATTGATTCGAGGAATTGGAGCAATCCATATATCGGGTCATTATGTTTCTGATGTAAATGGGATTACGATACTTCCTGACGGGAGAATAGAATTTTTGGATACTTCATGGTTAAAAGCAACCAGCGATATGAAAACGCTTTGGCATGCTGAGGCTGGCCCAAATAGTTCGCTAAAAAAAGTTATGCGATCATTTATAACACGAAATAATGTAGACGCTGAGAACCGTATCAAGTTACCGTTTCTTACGTTTATGATTGATAATGCGGAGAAATTTGATTCTGCTGGTATGTTTGGACTAGCGTTCAACGCATACACCATGGCACAGCTTAATCCGTTTGTGGAGGGACAGGATGTGAGTTTTGCTAGACCCACAAATCATATGCAGGGAATGCAAGGAAAAGAGCTCCGTTTTGATTGGGGGCTACTCAAGCCATTGTTTAAAGCTGTCTGGCAAGCAGCTCATCCTAATGAGCATATATATTCAGTTCCTATCATGGATCGCATGGAGGAGGCGCGCGCTATGACCATCGGAGATTTAGAAGTTAAATATGCAGACATGATAGCAAAAAAGATTGGTTTATCAAGTTGATTAGCAGTCAAAACATTTTGATTGCTAATGTTAGCAATTATTGACTTTGAGTGATTATGCGGAAAATAGATAAAATAATAATTATTTAGATCGACGCAACAGGATAATCATCATAATCGGAAGACAAAGCAATCCTAAAAATTCTAACAATTGCGGAATAAAAAATATCCTATAGGTTGCTTCTTGATTGGGGATTGGCCAACCGTTTTCCCAATTGTTTACCTTTACATGATTTGGAAGTTGTTTACCAAACAGAAATGGTGCGAGTTTTTGTATTCTCGTGTATTTTGTGACGTCATATGCTTGCCAGCCGTGATCAAACGATTGAGCCAGAGTAAGCATAGGTTTTTCTGCGGATGAGGTAGTCGTATGAATTTCGTAATACCAAGAATAAGGATGTGTAATCTTTGCGTTTACCGATTGCGCACTCCCCAGAGACGAGATAGTTGGTGTTACGGTATTGTTTTTATACAGGCGAATATCTCCAATATCATTAATCGATGTATACTGGTTTCCAGACGTATTTTTTATGGTGAGTAAATATTCTAATTCAGAAGGAAATGAGCTTGGGATATAGTATCGATAGGTGTGTAATGTTGGATTTTGCGGGAGTAAGATGTCTAATCCAACCTGTCTCTCTTTGTTGGTAAGCGACAGTGAAAGTGAGCTACCAGTAATATTTCTTGTAGTTATCTCGAGGGTATATGGATATGATGTGTTTATTCCTCCAAAAAGTGTATGTACACAAGACGATGTATTGGTATCCATGAGGCGTATGATCGACTCATCTGAATAGGTATAGGACCACTGAGCGTCCGACTGCGGTGTACGCGATTCGCAGGAAACACCCATAAGCTCAGAGGCTGATACTGTTGCGACGACTTGTTCGGTATATTTGGGTAGAAGATTCTGGGCGAGGGGTTCGCCTCGTTTAGAAAATGGTTCGAGAGGCGGCATAATCACAGAATCTGGTCGAGTGTCATCGGCGTAATACATGCCATATTGCGCGTAAAGCGCATCATAATCGGAGTACCGCGGTACTTTCTGTATATTTGGCGGGTTTTCTAAAAGAGATATATAACTATTTGATATTTTCTCTGTTCGCTCAAATACGGTGATTGGTAAGATGTGAGAATCTGTGTATGTTTGTTTATGCTTGTAGAGCGGGCTCCCTTCTAGATATGACAAATATTCAAGAGAAGATTGAAGTGCTCGTTGGTTTCTACAGTGGGTGATATTTTGATCGTACAGAACGTATCGGATATCGTATTTAGAAAATATACGCTCTACCTCGTCATAGCGCTGTTGACGGAGGGCGCGGCTGAGCTCCCAATAATAATTTTCATTGTTTGCGCTCCACACATCAAATGCTCGAGCCATAATAGGAAGCTTTACCCCATACCAAAGAAAACCAGAGCCGAAATGTCCCCACTGATAGTTGTACCAACCTTCATTACAGTCTTGTGGGAAGTCTGCGATTTTTCCGTCAGGAAGTGTATTGAGGTATGAAGTGAGTTTTTCATATATCGCAGGTCGTGCGACAAACAATTTAGAATATATGAGATTTCCACGAAATACGGGCATTGCGTAAATTACCAAAAGAAAAGTGGTTATGATCGCAATGATTGAGGTTGGAATTTTTTTATACTGCGATAGATATTGGATTATATACATGAGTCCAATCCCAATCGATATGCTGTAGAAAAATGCCATATTTATGCTGAATTTGGTGAATGTCGTGCGAAATGCTTGAGCAAGTGCAGGCGAGAGTGATTGCATGGCATGAATGATGCTGGTAAAGGGGGGTGTGTCTATCGCAAGATTTGCAAATGTATATATCGCTGCAAGACTAAGACCAAAAGCGATTGTGTGACGTTTGGTAGTAAATCCTAAGATTATGCCAATTGCCGCGATTATAAAAAATCCGTATCCGATTATCGGGATGAGCGGGGAAGAAAAATGGGTAATCCACGGATACATAATAGGTCCACCGAGTTCATTGCTACTCCAATAGAGTCCCTGAAGCAGTGCCACCTTTGATAAGCTTCCATACTGAATACTTTTTGTAATAAATTCTGGTGTAGAAATGATGTTGTTGTATGCACTTATATAATCTTTTGATTGGGTTATAGAAAAATATAATACTCCTCCTAACCAGTAGAGATTTCCGATGACCACAGCAGACCACGCCGAGGCTATCGCTTTCCAAGCAGGGAGTGCTCCTTTGTTTATCCAGATAAATCCGGCACTTATACAGGCCAGAGAAGCGGTATAGGATAAAAACAATGAAGGGATAAATCCTTGGGTAGAACTGGCTACAGAAAGTAGGAGGAGCCAAAGAATTCGTTTTGCACTAGGTCTTTCAAATACCAGCAGAGTTGCGTGGATAAGCCATGGGAGGGCGGCGAATTGGACCGTAAAAGCTTCTAGGGGTAGGTAAAACGTTTGAATAGAGCCTAGGTTAAACAGATAGTACATCGCAGCCACAAGGCTTATGTACCACCGCGACTTGTCAGATGTGTGGGGGAATGTGTGTGTAAGTGTTCGCGCACAGACCCATATCATGCCCAAACCCCCGAGGTAATAACACAGGAGCACAAATATCATACGTAGTAATTCTTGTGGTGCTACGAGGGACAGTAGGGCTATGCTCAGTGTATGGGGAAGGGTTGCGGCAAATCCATGTCCTCCCACAAGTCCTGTTCCATAATATTCTTGCCAGCCACTAGAGAGTCCTCGGGCAATGTTTAACGGGATATTTAACTCTGGGTATAAGCCATCCCATCCCATAAGTCTGCTAGACGCATGAAAATTGGTAAGAATAACGAGGAAAAATATTCCATGATATATGGCCAATATGATCCACATTGATGCACTTGTGTTGTTTTTCCAGACTCGATTGACAAGATTTTTTAGCGGATTATTCATAGGTTATATACATTCCATCTTTGCGTTCATCGAAGATCGATCCTGTTGTTTTCATGTTGCCAGTTTTACACTCTGTGAGTAATTTGGGTATATCGAGGGGGAGTATATAGGCTTTGGTGCATGTACCATTTATTTTATATATAGCGCTTGTTGGATGATCTGCATCGTCACCATTTGTGCGATCGACAAAAATTTCAGGCAACGGTGTGTATAACGCTGGTGCATGGGTCAGTAGGTATGTGGCTATAGGTGTGTGCCTCAGGCTGTTTGTAAAATCAGGTGCCAACCACCCATTCATGGTCAGTATAAGGCTCTGTGTGAGGATATATGCAGCGAGAATGCCATATCCCATTCGTCTTTTAACACCAGCTAATACTTCGATGATGGCAAATGTTAAAAATGGTGCGAGAAACACGATGTGTCGACTAGGTCCGAAACCTGCAGTTCCATAGTGAAAGGCAGGATTTGTTTGATACAAAAATGCTGTTACAAAGAGGGATATGGCAAGTAGGGTAGTCGATATATGGTTTTTTTTGATTGCCCATATCATGACTATGATCCACGCTATGACTCCAACAGGCATATACCAAAATATTCCTGTATTTATATCAAAGATCTGACTAAAGAATTTTTCTACCTGAAGGTTTTGTATCCCAAATCCATAGAGAAGTGTCCACCCATCGCGAAGTTTGGTCCATGGGGTAAGTACTCCAAATGCCCAGTAATTATATATATACGGTAGAGCTAGTATGCCGATAAGCCATAAGACTCGAGAAATGGTTGAGTATAGCGAGAGATGAGAGTATGTTTTATGTATTATGATACCTTTCCATATATTTGCTGTTGCCATAAACATCATGCCCAACGAGAGAATTAAAAGTGGTTGGCTATGCCATGAAGCGATAGCTGTTATATATGCTGCCTGCCAATAGCGTTTAGTGCGATACCAATAAGCGGCAAGCAGCAGGAGGCAAAGCACCCACGCGTCAGGACCGGGCCACGCCAAAAAAGAAATTATCGGAGAAAGCAACACGAGCAAGATCAACATAAGTCGTTGCTTATAGTCTCGTAGTGAAGCGCAGAGAAAGGAAAGTGTCAAAATAAGGATGATACTATTTGCTATCGGAAACATGAGTAATGGGTTGTACTGGAGGGCTTCTAAGCCAATTCTGACGGGAGTGATTATGTAAGAATATGCGATAAAATGCATAGAGTATCGCAATCCTGATGGGCTTGGGATATTGTAGTAGATTGGGTTGTTAAAATAGGCTGGATGCACAAGTGACGCTAAGGAATTTTTGTCATCATCATGAAGCTCTGGGGTGAAATGATTTTTGACTGATTCTGTGACACCTAAATAATTTGCGATATCGCCTGCTTGTTGGGGAGTATAGTTCGTCAAAAAAACCATGAACAATAGTATGCTCACGCATCCAAGCGCTATCCATGGGAGCAGTCGCTTCATATAGATTTAGTATACCCAAATTGTGGTTGCGAAACGACTACTGGTTGTGGAGCAAAAATAGCTTGTTCGTACAATTTGCCCACCATCGTATACGATCTTGATTTGGCTATAATACTTGCAGCTTCTATCGATTTGGCTTTCTTGCCATTTTTCAATACGCTTTCCATGGTAGCAAGTAAGCTTTTGGCATTGAGTGCAAACGAGAGATCGCCAGCTGTGAGTTTTGTTTGCGTAAGCGCAGCTTTTATATCATGTGTTGCTAGTAACGTGTTAACTGCTTCTGAAACGATAAATGGTATGCGGTGAGAAAAGATCAGGGATAGTGCTCCAGATGCAGTCATAAGATGTCGATAGGGCAGCACAAGCAAATCTGATGCACCCATATAGTCTCGGATGGAGTTTTGTGGCACGTATCCCGTGACTGTAAGGTTTTTTATGGTGCGAGCTTTTTGCATGAGTTGTGCATAATATGTTTCGTAATATGCACGACCCGCGAGTGTCGGGCTTTTGCCTCCAGCGATAACAAATTGGACTTTTTTTCCAAGAATTTTTTGGGTGTCTGATAATAAACGAACAAATTCGTCAGCTCCTTTAAACCAGTTTATATACCCAAAGAACGTGACCACATACTGATCATTTTTGAGTCCTAACCTACTGCGTGCGACTTTTTTATTTACCAGACGAACGTGTGTATCGACACCATGTGGAATTGTTACAATAGACTCTTTTTGTATAAATTTACTTAAATCTTCTCGTAAAAATTCTTCTAGTACTACGATGCGATCGGTAGCAATCGGTAAACTTTTGTAGAAAAGCTGAAAGATAGAATTGTATATATCTGCTTTCATTTGATCATATGGGTGAGTCAGGTTTAGCCCCACATGTCCATGAAGTTTGCGTATATCGGTCACCACATGGTGGAGTGTCATGGTTACATCGTATTTGGCTGCTCTCAGTATTGCCAAAAACCCTATCATAACAGCATTATTTATCATACCGCCGTAGAGGGAAAAGTCGTATTGTACGAGGAGTTTTTTGACATTGCCAACTGCTCGCAATGCTTCCACAAGCTCTGGATACATGGTGAGAGATCCGTTTTTAAAACAGCGAATAACGAGTGTGTTTTTCTCTCGATATATTTCGGGAGTCTTGTCATATTCACAGAAAACAATTGTTTTGTTGTGCATGTTAGAAATGACATTTTTGGTGTAGGAAGCGACTCCGCTTTTTCCAGTAGAGTACAGTTCACCGCGATTAGGGTATGTGGTAAGCACAGCAAGCGTATCCGGTTTGTTAAACAGGTTGAGTAGATATTTCTGATGGAAAAACATTGTGTTTTTCATAAGAATTTTATTATTGACCGTTGTCCTTAAAAGAGAAAGTATTCTCTATTAGGGACAACGGCATACAGGGAATGTAAAACTACAAAAAAGATCGAAGCAAAAGCTTCAAAATTTAAAGTAGTCTACATTTGTAGCCAATTTGTCCGACCTAAAACTGGTCGAGGATCTCTAGTCCTCGACCAGTTTCTTAGTAGGTCAGCCAGATATGGCTATTAGTCGTTCTTGCTGTGATAGGTCATTTCATCCACGGCGTGGTGTCCATCCAGCAGATAGCGCAGGTCATCAGCGTAAAACTTGTATGAACCGCGAGTGGCGACTTCCGTGCCTCCCGGGCCAATTTGACCAGCTTCGAGCCAGAGTTCAACGTAGCCAGATGAAACCGCAGGTACGCAGAATTCCTGCCAATAGTGAACCTCAGCGGTGGCGTTTGCTTGACCCTTGTGCGGGCTTTTCCATAAAGCATTGCCATTTGCAAAGGTCCAATTATTGAGCATTCCTCCGAGTACTGCGACAGCATCCATTGGGTTGGTGACCACGGTCTCATCGAGTCCGGGCGGTGTCCACGCAGGGTACACATTGCCGGGCCATGTCTGATACGGACCAACGCGCCCAAAGTATGGGACGTCAGCGCGACCAGAGTTTTGGTTGCGATAACAGCGACCGAAGTGATTTTCCAACGCAACGAGTAACGCGGGGTCAGCGAGACGCTTGCCAGCATCTGATGCGAGATAGGCGGGCATCCAGCGAATGCTCAAGCCGTGTTCGGTCAGAACGACGGTGACCAGAGGGTCATGTGTATAGAACGTGATGACGCCGTAGTTTACCGAGTCAACAGTGACTTGGTAGCCGTTTTCGGTCAGGTCCAGATTCACCTTGCCGTAATATTCGGGTTTGAATTCAAGGACCCAAAGAGCGGGTTCCCATGAAGCCGATTTACGCTCGAACATCTGGAGCATGTCGCGGGTGAGACCAAAGGCTTTCAAGACTTCATCGTCAGATGGCGGATTTGTGCTTAAGCCGGTCCAGTTCGGTGTGAACTTTACGAACGTACCATCGCCATTGGTATACACTTCTTCCGTTGTGTTGGCGACTGACGTAGCGTTCGGTTTCACAGGTTGAACGCCCATGGATTCGAGAGTGCTCTGAACAGCGGCTTCCACAGCAGGGTCAGGCGTTTCTTCGGGCCAGACCAGACTGGGCATGCCAGCGCATGATGAAAGTAACACCATGCTGAGCAGGAAGAGCATTGCCCTCACGAGAGGGTTATTGGTAATGCGTGAGCGGGTCATTTTGGGACCTCCTTTTGCTCATTAAATAGGATTGATCTGATCAAAAGAATTTTCGATCAGCTTGACAGTAACTTACTTCGTGCAACGTGCAACGTACTAAGTACCCCTATTTACACCACCTCCTTTACGAGTGGATTTCTGCTCGGTGATTGCTCGTCGGCAGATTATTCTTGCTTCTTACGATGCTTCACGTGAGACCAGATGGCCATCACTATAGTTCCGCCAATCAAAAAGCCAATACCAACCCCGCGTTTGGATTCCTGCATCATAAGAAAGAAGCAGAGTCCAAGGTACGCAAGGTAGAGCGGTGACGGAAGCTTGATGCCAAGCGCTTTCAGGATGATATTGAGGTTTTCAAATCCTCGTCTCATCGGTAGCCTCCAGCGCTTGTTGCGACGGGAAGTATTGCAAGTCTTGGAGTTGGTAATAAAACATTCCATTACAAGCAAATCCCGAGATGGTCACTTCGCCGAAAACTTGCCCGTCATATTCCAAGATGAAGCGAAAGTTTGCTTCATCTCCGTCAGCCATTGGGCTGGGATGGATGGGTTGTGGTGCGCCATTGTTCACGCTGATTTCCACGAATCCATTTGCGAAACTGAGCCACGCAAGCACCTGTCCTTGAGAGGTGATAGGTGTGCCGCTGGTCAAGGTTGCGAATTCGCCAGTTCGTCCACACGCTGTTGTGACAGATGATGTGGGTTGGGCGGTAGGCGTATCAAATGCGCGCAGAAGCCCGAAGATGATGAACACTGCGATGACAACGCCTAAAGCGATGCGCTGAATCATGCGCGCCTGTTTCTGTTCTTTGGTGAGTGGTCGTTTATTCTTCATTATATCTTCCTCTCTAACAAATGATTCCTCGGTTGTTAGACCTCGGATTGATAAGTTGCCCCGCAAAAGCGAGGGTCGTGCGAGTTGTATTTTTGTTTTTTAGTCTGTTATTCCTTTCAAAGTCTGAGTTTTTTGGATTTTTGCATGAAATCATTATTTGAAATATCCCCCATGGATAAATAATGCATTTCTTCTTGTATTTCCCCCAAAAAATTGTATTTCTTCTTACTTGAGTTATTCTTACTATTAAGCTGTATATTCCCCAAATACATACAGAATTTTTTCTGTACATAAGTTGGGGAATATACGGGTCTTACTCGCATCATTTGTTTTTGGAGACATAAACGTCACGCCAAAAAGTCCGCCTTCTTTCACGCCTTGTTGTTTCCGCGTTACGTATTATTTAGAGATTTTCCTGTCCTATTTTGGTGCATGGAACACAACGCACTTGCGTGCGTAAATATCCCCGTCCTCAAGAGGACAGATTTTTATAAGTTGTTCAAGATAATTCAAAGGTGTTACTTTCCCTGTCCCCTCCGTCCTTACGGACTTCGAGGACCGGTAAAAGTAAGCCATTTTTCTTCGAATCAAAATGGCAACTTTTCCCTGTATGCCTTGTTAAAGAGCTATTGAATAGCGTTCGTGGGAAAGAGTGCAAATACTCTTTCACGAGACTCTATTCGAAACCGAGTAATCATGCGATTATCCTCGGAAATGAATCCCGCCACATCGTGCTGTTGGCCTGCCGTCCGCAAGCTCGACACGACGGGACTCATTTCCAAAGACAAAATATTTAATTGTAAATGTTCGGTATTTTCCTCAATACAGAAATTGCTTTCTGTGCTGGGGAAAGTCATGCAGCCAAGTACCCAAAAGGGTGGTTTGGCTGCATGCCATGATAGAGATTGTAAATATAGTTTGTTAGCTAATTGCCTTTCTTTTGTACAAGTCCTTGCGGGCATGTAGAAAATAAAAGTTGGCCGTCCAAAAACGGTGGGCGGCCATTTGATTGGTTACTTCGCAGACGCGATACCTGTGAAAATTGTCGTTTCATCGGGCAACGTGCATTCAACGCGAGAATTGAGATTGCCTGTGGTCAGTTGGACCCAGTTTGATTTGCCTTTTGCAAACGATGTGCCATTCAAAACGCAACTTGTGTTCTCAGGGAAACTCCCGCCGAGAATATAGGTTGCAAAAAGTTTATTGGCATTAATCGAAAGCGTAATGATGTAGGTTTTGGTGCCTACGACAAATTTCGCTGAGCCAGTCGGCTGATCTGTAATGTTCTCAACGCAGGCGCTGGACTTTGGATTCACATCCACCATATACGACGCACTTTGATTCTTGCCACCACAGTCATCAACGAGTGAGTCAGTGGCGACAGGTGTGCCCAAAGTCAAATCTTGAGTAGGGCGGGCTGTTGCCGTGACTGTAGCTGATGGCGTGACACTCGGCGTAACGGTTGGTGTCTTGGGCATGTAGACTTCAGGTCCGCCATCGACGTTACCGTGGTAGTACAGGTCTTCGCTGTACATGCCCGGAGCAGAAACCGAAACGGTATTTGCCGCTATGGTGTACTTGTAACACGGGTCAAAGTACTCATTGTATAGTTGGTCATTGAAAAACCAACATTTATTGTGAGCGGCGACAGGTGTCAGCGCAGTCAAGGGCGTTGCTGGATCATTATCCAAGGCGACAAGAACTTTCGTCGATGAGCTGGAGTACAGCGTGCCTTTCTTGCCAAACTCCCAGAACATGATGCTGACCTGTGGATCAGAACTATCAACTCCGATGGTCCGCGTTCCTTCAGTGATGACGCCGTATGCATCTGGCGTGCCAGTCACATACGCGGGCAGAACCAGCGTAGAAGTGGCTGTTGGAACATTCGGATTGAGCGTGCTGGTAGGCGACGCAGTAATCGTCGTCGTTGCAGTAAATGGAACGGCGGTAGAGCCAGTTCCCATTGTGATGGTGCCGATTGGCGTTAAAAACTTGTTGTACGCTTCATCCATCACATCGAGCGTGAACCACATGTACAGCACCCCGTTATTGGGAAGCAAGCAGAATGCTGAATATTGCATAGATGTGGAGTGCACGCCTATCGAGTTATACACGTCACGCACGAGATGTTTTCTGTTCGTATCCGCGCTGTAACATTCGTCAATTTCGCTTAATTTACGACCTTTTGCATCCACTTGATTGAGTGTCCATGACACATTCCAATCTCCTGTAGACACAGGGGGTGTGACGATGTTCGTAACAACACTGTACCGCCGACCCTGCTGGTCAAAGGTCAGGATTGTGTCAGTGTCATCCATGACGCCCTTGAGGTTGTCAAGAGAAACTCCCGCAAGGACAAAGTCGCCAAACGTGAATGAGTTTTCTTGCTTGCTCATCGTGGGCAATGGAATGACAGTAGGCGCAGGCGTTGCTGGTGGTTGTGATCCACAAGCTGAGAATACGAGACCGAACACCGTAAGCAGGCTGAGCCAGAAGGTCAGCCTTTGTAAAGATTTTTTGGACATGAGGATACTCCTTTGTTCCTTGTCGAGTGATTTGAGGTTGAAGTTGAATGCTTCGAACCTTTGGATAATGTGTGCTTTCGCACTTTCAAATACGATCCTTGCCCCCTGTAGGGAGAAGGTCTTGATAACACCGCGAGATGGAATCTCTGACCGATGTTGGAGTACGTTTGCACGTACGGATAAAAGAGTTTTTAGTTGTATTTTTTCCTTTTTTGTTCTTGGTTTCCTTTTTTTTGAATTAACGGATTGCGTTAAATTTATTTCCCCGAGAACGCGAGATGAGATAATAGCTTTGTATTTCTTTCTTCTTTGTAAATTTCCCCGTTCTACACAGTGGGCAGTCCTGTGCAGAGTGGGGAAATCTACGATTAGCAATACGTAGCAGTTCTCTAAATACAACATTTCCCATGTCAAACAAATCCGCTTGATGTCGCGTCATCTGTTTTATATTTACTATCTCTATGTAAAAGTGCCCATAGACTGGCTCTGGGTAAACCGCAAATGGTTTATCTGATCCAATCAACGGATCCGTGGGTCTCTCCAATGCGGAGAAACGCACGCTTCCTGACTTTTGACATCAGGATCATAGACTGCTGCCGCAACCTATGACTCTAAGGTCAATTATCAATCTATATATTTAAGTGCTAATGCTTATCGTTTGCGTTGTCCTGTCAATATAAACTTGTCTATTTTACTAATGACTTGCATGTCTCACTACTATGGTTTCGTTATTCTTACCCTAATGGTTTGCTTTCCTCACCGCTAATGGTTTCGTTCTTGTTCTTACTAATGGTTTGCATGTCTATGCACTTCGTGCTGCAAACCATATTTGGCAGATAGACTCGTTTACTCGTTAACTGCCATGTATGGTTTCGTTCTTGTATACTCACTCAACCATTGTGGTTACTAACCTCGATTACTCGCTAAGTAACCACTAAAAAACCGACATTTCTGCCGGTCATTTGTGATAATTGTTATTTTGTGAATTTGTTAGTTGTTATTATGGCCGGCAGGCCCTGCATATGTAATTGTGTGCTTAGGGCTGCACCTTTCTTTTGTTTGCCAAAATAAGGGCGCCAGAAATACCCGCAAGTGCAAATGGAAGGGCTACCACCAAGTCGTTGAATCCAGCAACCGGCAGGGTGGTGGCTCCAAGAACTTTGGTTTGTACGCAAAGTGACGCAGTGTCTTCACTGGTTTTCCCGTCAGGCCCTGTGGCTTTGACATAGTTTTTGATATCACAGGTCAAATCATTTGCTGCTGGGAAAGCAGAGCTTTCTGCAACGCGTGCTGTAAATCGTGTGTGTACAGTTGTGCCAGCCTTTAGGTCAGGAAGTACAAATGTGAGCACTTTGGTACTAGCGTTGTATGTCCCCGGCCCTGCAATAAAGGTCAGATAGGAAGGGAGCGTGTCAGAGACGGTCACTTCTGAATAATCTACATTACTTGTGTTAGACACGGCTATATCGTATTCCACTGTATCCGTAGGTGAATACGCAGTGTCGTTGCTCGTCAGATTTTCGACAAACACTGTCATGTTTACGGGATGACGTACTTTTTTGTTTACTACGAGATTGTTTGCTGGGCACTCCACAGACGTTCCGTATGAGTTTGTACATCCGGCAGAAACCGATGATGCGGAAAGAGTTAAAAATCCTATACCAAGTCCGATTGCTAAAAGAGTGTTTTTTGTATTCATACGATATAGTTTGCTAGGGTTGTAAATCCGTTTGACGAGTATATCAAAATCCTAAAACAAAGTCAAGTGTTATAGGATATAATCTCATGAAACTCGCTGCGGGATAAGATCATAGACAGACGTTGTATTTGTACTTGCTACAGTCTTTTCGTTGATCGTTGTTCGCCATTGAGGCATTGAGTTAGCTTGCGTGCGATCACGAAGGGAAGTGAGCACAGAGGGAAGTTCAGACGATGGGACGCCAGTAGCCTGCTCTGTGTTGGATTTGACAATTGGTGGCGTTCCGTCGTCTGCTATATCGGTCCGTTGGGTAGAGCTTGTCGTTTCGACAACGACGTCCATAGGCGTGCTATGGTTGCCAATGGTTTGTATTTCTGTTTGAGCTTCGAGAGGTTGAGGAGTGCTTTTGGATGATTTGACGAATGCTCTTCGTGAGGATTCGAGCCCAAAAGCGGACATACCTCCAACAATTGCACCTACGGGGATACTACCAGCTGCACCGAGTGGGCCAAATGGTGCTGTATAGATTGCGCCGATTACAGCTCCTTCTGTAGCTCCAACTGCGGTAATTTTAAAGAGGTTTTTCGTTTCTTGTTTCATATGATGGGGAAGTATAGGGTAAGAAGTAGTTTTTGTCAAGGTTATAGGATACGAAGTGAACAAATTGATAACGTTACCAATGATACTGTTTAGTTCGCTGGAATAAGATCAGCAAATATGAGAAGTCGTTCTGTCGTGCTGCCGGGGGGCCAACAGGTCTGGAGGATGAGCTTTTGCGCACCTTTTTGAGGCACGAGATAGGAAACTGCGGATGGGGAGACAATTTTTTTGTCTGTTATTGTGTACGTGTATTGCTTTTCTTTGTAAAACACGACTATTTTATCCTCTGGCTCAAGGTTTTTGAGGAGGTAAAAAATGGCGTTGAGATCCCGCACAAACCAGTCTGAGTTGGTGGAATGGGAGAATAGGTATACCGTGCCATTTTCGTCTGGGAAGAAGCTTGTAGAGGCGTGAGCTATACCTTGCTTCATGGCCTCGGTATATTCTTCCGGTTTTGTAGGGTTGATTGAGGCTAAAATACGTGCATTTACGCCTATTTTGGGTATAACTATTCCAAATTCGCGGTCTACCGGATCAATAGACGAGCCGTCAGGAGTTTCGAGCGGTATGAAAGCAGCCTGCACTTGCTCTGGAACAATCGGGTTTTGTACCTGTGTAGGTTTGTTTGATACGCCATCTAGCCACATTTTAGCTTTGGAATAGCCCTGAGAGAGCGCGAATTGCCCTTCTAGTCGTAACATGGGGGAGAGCGGCCCGATAAGTCCACCTAGAGATAGCGCTATGCATCCCAAGGCTACAACATATGACCAATCTTGGTTTCTTGATGCAGGATGTGTCTTTTTTTGAGGCTGTTTACGCAGTGTAACCTTTGGCAAGGCATGCGCAACGGTAGGGTTCCAGTCGTGGTAATAGATGATACCGGATGTGGAATTCATGATAGGGAAGTATATACTATAAGCTACTTGTATGCAAGTTTTTGAGGCTAGAAAGCTTAAAAGTTGTATCTGCCAAATGCATCTTCTTTATTCTTTCGTGAAGATTCAGCGAGACGAGAAGATATTCCCATAAATCCAAGTCCACGATGGCCATAGTTATTTCTTTCGGGTTTGCCGCTCATTCGAGATGCTTCTTGCTCGATAAACGAAGGCCTGTGATGAAATAAGCTTGCAAATGTTTTGATAAGAGATTCTTTGATCATGAGAAAGCTAGTATAGCAAATAATAAGTGCGTTGTAAATATTATAGGTTACACTCTAATTTAGAGTGATTTTTCAAATTTTTTAAACTGTACTCCTTCGACGGTTATGTCTTCGGTAAACGTAAAGCCAAAGCTAGTGAATAGTCGTATACTTTTTTCATTGGTTGGTTTTATATTTGCGCGGATAGAAGTAAGGCTTGTTTCATTTTTTGCATATTCAAGCACTTGCTTGATTGTTTCTGATCCTATTCCGCGACTTTGTTTATCTTTTTCCCCGATCACTATCCCTATCTCTGCAGTATTGGATGGTTTGTGATCCTCGCGCAGACTCACAAAACCGACTGGCTTACCTTCGGAAACGATAGAGAAGTAGTGTCGCTTAGGGTCTCTTACAACTCGATCTATCCATCTATACACTTCTTGCAAGGTGTATGGTTTATCTGAATACATCCATTTATTTATATCTGGATCATTGAGCCATCTGAGCCAATTGTGTCGATTTTCGATACTTTGGATCACAGGGACAAGCGTAACGTGCGCCTTTGGTTTTTCTGGTGCATACCCTATAGATGCGATGGTTTCTGCTCGGGCAGTCATAGAGATCCAGAAGTGTATCAGAAAGGCCTATAGAAATGCAACTTGCGCTATATCCGACCCCTGTGATAGCGTAGTACCAGAAGGAGAGTATATGACAGAAATACAAATGATGGAGCCGGTAAAAAAGATGGTGCCCCCGTACAAAATGCTCGAACACGCAGTTTTACCTGCTGTGACGATGGATAATCGAGAGGTGTTGCAGGCGAAGGTAAAGTTTGAAGATGGGTTTTATAATCGAGATGATAAGACGCCCCTGCACAGAGGGAAAGTCGTGTCTTCTATGGTGGAGGCTGCGGTGCAGACGATCAATGATCCAAGTCTTACTCAGGGGAAAGAGGCTAATTTCATATATTTGACTCGTGATGATGGGACGATGACATGGACTCAGCGACTCAATAGTGCGCTAGAGAAAAAGCGTCTCCAACCTTTGGCTTCTGATGATATTGTGGTTGGAATAGACAGTGGTAAACGAGGCGCACAAGAGTACGTGGTTTACCAGAAAAAAACTTCTAGTGGGACAAAAATATATTAAGCAAGATTAGCGAAGTAGCCCGCCGGTTCCGGGCATATTTGGCATAGGGAATGCGCCTCCGGGGGTACCGCGCATCGTTGGAGTGCCAAGGATGAGCGCTCGCACTATCTGATCAGTATTTTGGCCGGGAAGTTTATCCCACGCTCGAGCTGCGTCTTTGCCTGCAGGTGAGCTATAGAAATCTTTGAAGGTAATGGTTTCATTATCTATCGCTTTCCGTTCGCGGGCTATCGGACCAAACGGTGCAAATGCTGAACCCATAAGCCCAAGCCCTACTGCGGCATGGAGTAGGCCGATTGGTGTGCCAGATCCTACACTAACAGCAATTCCCATCGCTGCAAATGTACCACCAAACAAAAAGGCTACACTGCGTGTGATAATTTCGCCTGTTGCGGTATCAAAATCTTTGATTTTCAACATTTCTTTGAGCTTAGGAAGCATAGTTTCATAGCTCTTTTTCATGGCACCTTCTGGAAGTACTTTTATGATTTCTCGGAATTGTTTTTCTCGCGCTGCCGAAACTGGACGAATAAATCGATCGATGCGATTGCGGATGCGGTCGCCAATGGTGGAATGTGCGGGTTCTCGTTCTGAATGGCCTAGTTCGCTCATAATAGAACCTATAGTATGTTAATTACCCTCAATTGTCAACTTATACCTTTTTGTTAAAAGATATTTCAATTTTTTCACCTACTAAATCGATGCGAGATGCTTTCCAGATGGGATTTGTGCGCTCATCGATGTGGGCAAGCATATTATCACTGAGGTTTAGTGCAAAGCTTTTTATAGTTCCCGAAAACAGTCTCCCCATAAGTGGAAGATGCATCTTCAGTGTCGCAGGGTCTACTGTCAATCCTTTGTCTGGATCACTTTTTAGGTCTGCATTAAAGACATATTCACCGCCTATAGCTTTTGCCGTAAGGTCCTTTAGATGTAGTTTACCTTCGGTGTTGGTCAAGTCTCCTTTTAATATACGGACACCTCCGATATCCAATGACGTTTTGAGGTAGTCCATAAGTTCAGAAGGGGAGACGGGAACCGTTGCCGATGGTTCATTTTTGTGTTTCTCTAATATGTAATCAATCCGATCATTTATCCCGACAGGAAGTTGTTCTGGAGCGGGTTGTGGTGCTGATTCTACTTTTGGCATAGGTTGTTCTTCGAGTTGGGCAATATTTATAACATCAGGAGATGAAATACTACTGGCTAATGCCTCATTTGTCAAAGGATTTTCTGGGGTTGCCACTTCTGTTTCTGGTTTTGCTTCGGTAGGCACATCTGGTGATGACTCTTGTGGTGTTTGAGATTCAATAGGTTGAGTAGGTGAAGTGTCGCCTTGTTCAGGTGTAGCGGGCGCTTCTTCTGACATTGTCACCCCGCCTGATTCAGCGGTTGGTACTGCTTCTCCCAACGGCTGCGCCTCGGTGGGCACCTCTGGAGTTCCTGCCATATTTGCAAGTATTTCTCGTGCAGTAGCGTCCTGTTCTGCAAAGTTTTTGGCGGTAACAACAGCAAACGACTCTATATCAGGAATTCCTGTAATAGCACTTGCGAGCTTGCTTTCATCCAAGATTGTTACTTTTCCATCAACGACTTCATGAGCAAGTCCGATGGAGTCTAGTGCAAAGTTGAAGTTGCGATCAAAGCCTGATTGGTCTACTGCACGAAGTTGTGGATAGATACCATTATAGAGATTTGTCATATCTGTACTTAGTTGATCTTTGGTGTAGACGTCTTTTAGTTTTTCTCCCATATCTTGCCATGTCATCGCCTTAAACGTTTCATTGTTTTCTAGCGCCACTGTGGGTTCGGCGAGATTTGCTCGTTGTAGCATCTGATACAAAACTGGTTTTGGATCAAACGATACACTGTCTGGGAGAGTGGTGATGGTGTCTGGGTTGGTTCGTGCTTTTTGGATCATCCATGCAAGTTCTCGATCCTCAGCCGCTACAGCTCCAGCGTTATATCCACCTATCGCAGCAAGGGTTGATGCTCGTACTGCAGTGTTTCCTGAGATGACATTTGGTAATTTATCGCCATGTGTATGACGGGCGAGCGCGTCGATGAGCTCATACGCTCTGTGCTGTGCAAAAATCATAGGAAGCTGTTCGTATACTTCGTTGGGGTATTTAAATTGTCCGTTTACCATGTCGACGGATTGATTGGCAAATCCTTCAATCATAGAGGAGAGATATGTCGGAGGGGTCTCTATATTTGCTCCCGCGTCATTTATGATCGCCACTTCGGGAAGTATTGCTTCTGACCCTTCAGGTAATGTGCGATTTGCGATTCTTTGTAATACACCATTGGTTATGTCTCGTTTGATCGTGCCATTTGTGGGCGCTTCGGCATAATCGTGCGCCATATAGGTGATTTGGGCGTCAGGATGATCCATCTTGATTTGATCTACGATAGATTTCACTTCATCTGGTGACTCTGCATTTTTCGCGTTATAGATGACCATTTCATATGATTTAGAATCGAGCGTTTTGCCTTCAGCATCAACCTGTCCGATATATTTGTTTACCGTTTCTGTGAGACTTGCTCCATTGTTATATGCAGGGATAATAATCGCAGCTTTGGTTGTCTCGGTCATAGGTGTTTCTACCTGTGAGAGGAGTTCTGCATTGAGTGCCTTTTCACTTTCTGTAAGATTGGAAAGATACCACGAGACTTCCTCAGATGGGTTTAGAACACTATCTGGTTTTTCTGTCAGTCTCGGTGATGTGCGAGCGACCAGCTGTTCTTGGGTCAGCAGTGCTGTCTCCACTCCAAACGGAGCAAGCATGGTAGAGGAGAGGCTCACTGGTGATTCTGGGTTCAGCACAATAGGCTCAATATACGCTGATTCAAGACCGCGTCTATGCGGTATGAATATCGGAATCCATGGTGCAGTATCGACAGTAGATTTCAGCGCTTCACCTGCTGCGACATTGGCGCCAATTCCATCCCAGCCTCTTTCCTGAGCAAACGCAGTTGCAGCAAGTCGTTCTTGTTCAATAACTTTTGTAGTTTCTGCTACTTTTTCTGCCACTTCCTGCATTTGAGTGGGTGAGAGGTGTGGGATATTTATCGCTTTCTCTGTGATGATCTGTCCAGAGGTTGCTGGTACACCTTCTGTAAATATTTTAATTGGATGGGTAACGACTGGGTCGACTGGTATCTCAGAGTGGAGCGGTATGGTGACTGGTGCAGGTGTGACAACAGGAGCAGTAGGTGTTGTGCCGCCCATGTGATTCATGAGAAATTGTATATCAGCATCAGATGGAAGCTTGTTGTCTTGCCCGATATACCCTAGTCTTAGGACGATTGCGTGAAGTTTGTCGGTCTCTGAACCTTTATAGAGTGTGTCGATAATTTGCATAGGTGCCTGACCTTCTGCAGCAAGCTGTTGGTAATGCTCGATGGCAGCATCGTTATACGTACTAAAGAGCTTTATACCTTCTGGTCCAAATACATGTTTGGGTAAATCAAAACTGGCATCATTGGGGATACGTGCGATATTAAACTCTTGAACTTGTCCACGATCTCCCAATGTGGCTTCTCGAAGGTGATCTTGGATAGTCGACATGTCGTGAGTGGAGCCATCTGGGAAGTGGATATTATCATTGTTGTGCTGGTATTCGTACAGACGGAACAGATTTTTCATCCCGTTTGCTTGAGCGAGATTATTGGGTCCAGATGATTGTTTGAGGTAATAGTCCCACAGACCATTGTCTCCGATATCTTTGGCCTGAAGTGTCATCATTTCGCTAGACACTGCTGCTGGTGCTTCTACAGATGGCGCGACCACTACTACTTCTGCTGGCATGACTGGCATACCATCTGGTCCGACTACGGCGCCGGGGTGATCTATCGTGAGTGAGCTCGAAGTATCTACGTTAAACCCATGTTCAGCTAACTGAGTCTTTACTGCATCTAGGTTCGCCAATGATCCATCTGCATTAAAGTGCATACCTGTGGCTATTGCGTTGTTGTGGTCGTCAAATAATGTCCATGAATCTGGGTGTCCAGTAGGAGTTATGTGATCAAAACGAAATCCGGTAGGGAGCTGCGCGTCTATTGGGTCGTGATATTTCGTGAATAAATCTGGTATATGTGTCCCAGTGGTGTGTATTGTTTCGGGAATTGCGTCCTGCGGTGCGACTATTTTTATGCCATCAATTGATTGAAGTTTGTCCAGCACCTCAGTTGGAGAGACATGATCTGCGATAACAATATCCTTGCCAAATGGCGCATGAATTATAGCGTCATATTCTTTTCCTGCATGAGAGATGATTTCTAATTCTTTTGGTAGTTCATAGTCATGGTTACCGATTTGGATACTGTGATCTGGTTGAGAGAACGTGAATTCACCGGTCATATTGGTGCCTTCGATTATGGTGCCATCGGGCTGTATGCTCTGTGGTGCAAATGTGGACGGTTCGGTAACATTATGTACCGCATCTTTAATTTTATTTGAGGTGTCTGAGACAATTTCGCTTCCGTGACCTCCGATAAGAGAAAATACTTCATGAAGTATTGCTCCCGTGGCGGCACCCACAATTCCTTGCTTGATGCCGTATTTGATAGCTTCCACTCGCGCTTCTTTTTTGAACTCATCATATATTGCATCGATACCGAGCGCTTTTCCACTGTCATCGATAGGTTTGGATCCTAGTGGCCAGCGACGCTTTATGATCTCCGCTTCAGGAGCGTACGAAGATATAAGTCCCAATACGTTTTTGGTAGGATCATCCAATGTATCGAGTGTTTTGACTCCCTCTTTGAGGATTCTGGCTTGGTCTGATGTAACTTTTACGACAAAGTCCTCAAACGTGTTTCCACCAAAAAGCTCCTGCATCTCTACTTCATGGGTTTGTGCATAGTTTCCAAGATCCGTAAGTGCTTTGTTGGATACTACATCGAGCGCGGTTCTTTGGGATTCAATATTTTCTCGTCCTGAGTACTGTATCAAACCGATTCGCTGTATATCGTTGTTATACTGTTTTCGTGCAAGTCCAGTTTCGCTTAATGTTTTTCTGGCTTGGATGTCAGCGAGGGTTGCGATACTCGTGCGGATTTCGTCAGCGGTCAGTGTGGATTTGAATGTACCGTCAGCATTATAGAGAGAGCTTTGTAAATTACCCATAAGATCATCTGCATTGCGTTGTTTGACTAAGAATTTTTCAAACCAAGCGCGTTTTTTGAGGTGTTCGCCAAAAGTAGTGCCCGCCTCGCGTTCTCGTACGTGAGTAAGATATTCTCTTTGAATATTCTTGTATTCACGCATACCTGCAAAGGTTCCTCCAGCCAATGTGCCACCAACAAATGGAATGAGCATTCTAGCTGGTATACTTTGACCAAACTTGAGTAAAGACAACGCAATAGCAACACCACTTCCTACTGTTGCCTCATTAAAGAGTATTGGTCTAAATGGAATATTTTTGCTTTCCATCCACTCCGCTATCTTTTTTGCTTTTTCCACACCTTTGTATATGATGTCTGGTTGTACACTAGTGACTTCTCCCATTTGTCCAAGGCCCAAGCGAATTTTCATGTTTGCAATATCTGCGTCGATATTTGCCAATCCACCTTCGTGAGAAGCTTTTTCTCGCAATACTTCAGCAGCATCAAAGAGACTGGAGCTATAGAGTTCTGCTTCTGCAAAAATTTCTGGTTTTGCGTCTTTTAGAGTCGTCTGGAAGAATTGTTTGCTTTCAGCGTCAAATGCAGCGCGGTCTACGATCTCGCCATTGGCGTAGCGCTTCATGAGAGACTGAATACCCTCTACAAGTGGTTTGTGTTCTGCATTTTCTGGATCTAGAATTTCTAGTTTTTCTCCTAGATTGGTGCGAACAAATTTATCAACGTTTGTCATGTCTTGGGAGAAGCGTAGTCGGACCGCTTTTGCCTCGCGGTCAAACGTATCTATGCCCGCCAGCTCTCCAGACTCTTTCATGGCCCGTATTTCTTCGAGAGCGAATTTTTGCACCATCGTACGGGCTCCAAGTCCATCTTTAAACCACTCTATGGCCTTTGTTCCTGCCCGCGAGATAAAGTTTTTGTCTGCAAGCATTTTGTCATATGCGAGTTTGGCTCGAGCCTCAGCGAGTCTGATGCTCGACTCGGCAAATGGAGTAGCGGATGCTTGGAGCATATCCATGTAGTACTGACGTGCTTTTTCTTGGAAATACATGCCTCCTATGGATTGTTTCCAAAGCGTATTACCAATGAAATTACCCACACTATCTATATTTCCTTTTACTTTTTCAAATAATTTATTTGATGCGTCAGCGCGATCAGCGTTGCGAGGTGTCGAGAGCGTTTGCATGCTTCGTTCGGCTAGATCTTTAGCACGAGCTTGATAGGCCTTGAGTCCGATGATGGTGATGGTGTTGGGGTCCTCAGAAATATTTTCTAGCACTCCACGTGCTCGTTCTGGAGAGGGAAGTGGCATTTCTTTGGGTTTTTCTTCTGTGACAACTGCTTCTGTATTTGCTGTAGTTTCGGATGTTGTTTCAGGTGTTGGTTCTGAAGTGGCTTCTGATGGCGTAGCCGTGTCAACAGGTTCGGCGGTATTGAGACTTTCTACGGCTGCTTCTTGTGTGGTTTCTTTGGCGGCTCCTTCGGTTGCGACTTCTGGGGTAGTCGTTTCTGCAGTACTATCTTTGGCAATAGTCTCAAGCTTGGGCTCCTCTGTGTTTGGTACTGGCTCTGTTCCTTCTTTGGCTATCGATTTTTCTACAGGATCTAAGCTCAGCTGGTCTTTGGCGATCATCTGCGGATTGCCAGCAGAATCCTGATACTGAATGCCTGTTATTTTGTCCCACGAGACTTCATCGAAGTCGTTGAGGTTCATCATGGGTTTGTCGATCAATACGCCTTCGTTTCCTTTTTTGCGACTGGCCTCACGGACGAGAAGCACACTGCTATTCGCTCCTTCTATTCCGCGCTTATCTGCTGACTGGATGGTAAGCTCTGACACTTCTTCGCCATTGATCAGCTGTGGCGAAGTAAGATAGATCTTCGTTTCCCCAACGATAAGCTGCTTGGGGAGAAGCTGTTCTGGTTTTGGTATTGGATCGGCCATAAAAGTAACTGTTAACAATTTACAAATTGACTATCAACAAAATAATATTTTTGTTAATTGGTTAATTTGTCAGTTTGTCGTTTTCGTATCATTACCAATATATAGACTTTTAAAATCTGAAAGTATTTGTGCGACAAGCACATCAGGCTGTTCCACCCGTTCGTTGATAAACGCATTCACTTGTTCTGGTGTGGGATTTGATTTGATCAAAGTTTCAAGTTGTGGAATAGCCTCAGGGGAGGCGAGACTGATCGTCTCTATGGTTCGAAGAGTAATGTATTGATTTAGACGATCAGAAAGCTCCTTCTTAATAGTTGCTTTTGCTTCGTCACCCAATGGGCTACTCCCAAATTTTTCTTTGATTAGTTCATCCACGTAGCTATCTAGCGCAAGGGCTTGGTTATCCATAATAAAAAACACCTCATCAATCAGCGTACGGTAGTTGCGAACACACTGTCAAGGAGTCTACAACTATAAAAAAATATCTGTAACTATAACAAATATGTGCAAGATAATTTGGATTGATATAGTTGTCCTGCTTCGTTAAGACCTGCCTTCGAAAAAGACTACATGCTCTAGATTAATTAGTCTGGTTTTGCACTTCCTGTCCAAACAAGTTTTACTTCTTGTTTTATGACGCGACTTGCAAGATCCTGCGCCTGTTTGTATTCACCTTTCATGATAAGTTCATGAACTGCAGTGGCTGCTTTTTTGGTCACACCCTCCTCGTAATCTTTGAGGTAGGGAACGATGACGTGGCCAATTTCTGAAAAGTTGTCATCGAGGCGAGGCATGGCTTTATATAGTTCTTCGAGTGACATACCCGGTTTGAGCGTATCGAGGACGCGTTGTGCGATAGCTTGCGCACGCTCTTCGGTCATTTCTTCATTTTCGACTTTTGTCTTGATGAGTTCGACGATATCGGCTTCTATTTTTTCTCGAATTTGATCGGCATTCATAATGGCAGTGTTTCTAGATCTAGTACTAGTATTATGTATTGATAGATTTCTATCAAGTGGGCGTGTAGATCAGACGTTTCTTCCTTGGGAAACGCCTTGAGGATAGGATGGGGTAAAGTCGTTGGATAGGGAGCTTACTACCTCAGGAATAGCGCCATATAGAATTCTAATACGCTCTTTTTGGCCTATGTGATCCCATGTGGGGTATTGCAGAAGGAGAGATGGAGGCACTGCAGTATCTTTTTGAATATAAATTTTGAGAGGTTGGCTCGTTTCAAAAAGATCTGCTTGTTCGTTGATAAACGATATGCCACTTGCAGATTTGAGTACCGCATCTTCGCCATATTTGCCAATAAATCGTTTTACATCTGCTACGGTAAAGGGTTTCATTTTCCCTGCGATGCGAACGAGGGTTGTCGTAGGGTGTACAGATGGATCTGTCATGTCGATAGCAGTAAGCGCTGTACAGATTTCAAAGTTTTTTCCCGACATGGACATGGCACCATACTGATTATCTGCTAACCATTGTGCTAGATTTTTGGGCTTTTCTAACACAATTGCAGTGCTGTCTGAGGTGTCACCGGCATAGGCTATATTTACTGTGTCAGAATAGATGCGGATGAGTCTGCCATCGTCTTTTTTGACATCACCAAGTCGACCTTCCTCAAGTGTACTGGTCAGATACGAGTTGACGATGTGGGCGGCAAGATCTTGGAATGCCTTGTGTTCTGCTACTTGCATGGGCCATTCTGCGGGTTGGCTCTCCACGGTAGATATGGGTTTGCGCATGACGTCTTCGGTAAACAGTGGTTGGACTTGGCGCACGCGATCCGGCCCCAGAAGCATCTGGAACGCGAGCGAGCGGGCAGGGGAACTTGTGACGATATCAAGATGTAAATTTTTTCGTTCTGCTGTCATTCCCCTAAATGTTAATGCAAATAAATTCGAAATTTCTTATCGCTTATTTACTGTGTTATGTATACTGGGGATCTGATAAGCAGACAAGAGGTCGTATCTATAACAAAGTAGACCAATTTTGTTATAATTGGCGTCTATGAAATTATTTGAGGTAACAATTGACAGGCCGGTACCAATCTTTGGCGCCCCGCAACTCATAGATATTCTAAGTAGGATGGGAACATATGATTTGCGAGAGTGGAAAATAGGTCAGCCATTAGAAGATATAACAGATGCTCGCTGGACACGTCCTTCACATGCTTGGTTGATGTCGCGTACAAGTAGCGGCATAGGAGTGCTTGAAATTAAACCCGTATCTCGACGCGCTAGTATAGATTACATAGAGCGGCGCAGAGGACAGCATGAGAAAAAAGCAGAGTTAAAGGGAATAGTGCACTCGTTGAATCGACCAGGGATAATTCAGCTTTTGGGTGGTGGAGTAGCGATAGGACGGGAGAGGCGAAGCATGTATATATACAAAATGATATGTACGACAAAGGACGAGGTAAAAGATCCGTTTGGTTAAGTTTTTTCACTTCGCTCTCTAGCATTTCTGAATAAATTTCGTTAGTATACATAAGCTATGAATCTTCCTTATACAAAAAAAGTTTTCCCTAATGGCGCGAGACTTATCTTGGTTCCTATCAGTGGAGTAAATAGTATAGCTTCTGCAGTCATGGTGGGCGTTGGGAGCAGATATGAGACTTCAGGGATAAATGGTATCAGTCATTTCTTAGAACACATGGTGTTTAAAGGGACAGAAAAGTATCCTACGACTGACGATGTAAACGAAATAGAAAAAATCGGCGGGTTGCAAAATGCGTATACCGATATAGACATCACCAATTATCACAATAAAGCACTTGCAGAAGACTGGCAGCTCTCACTCGAGATAAACAAAGAATTAGCACTAAATCCCAGACTGGAACAAAAATATGTCGATAAAGAGCGCGACGTGATTTTGGAAGAAATGAAGCGATATGAGGATGAGCCAGCAGCTAAAGTAGAAGAAGCCTATCATACATTATTATATAAAGGGACCAAGCTCGGCATGCGCATCATAGGCGAAGAAAAAAGTCTCCGCAGTGTGGCTGCTTCCGAGCTTTCTGCATATCACAAAGCATGGTATCAGCCACAAAAAATAGTCATCGTGTTGGCAGGAAACTTTAATGGTCAAGAGGCCGCAGTAGAAGAAAAGGTAGAGGCGTGGTTTGGATCATTGCCACAGCAAAAAACAGATGATATAGAGATTGTTGTCCCTTCACAAACCAAGCCGGAGCTCGTCGTGATCACTAAGCCAGACGCAAGTCAGGCTCATCTAACGGTGGGTGTGCGAACATTTGATAGAACGAGTGATGATAAATATGCATGGAATCTGTTTAATCTCATCATGGGTGTATCGTTTACTAGTCGATTATTCAAAGAAGTACGAGAGAAGCGTGGTCTTTGCTATCACGTTCGCAGTGGTAGTTCTGCGTATGCAGATGTTGGGAGTTGGGATATCTACGCAGGAGTAGCGACCGATAAAGTAGAAGAAGCAACCAAGGCTATACTTGCAGAGCTATCCAAAGTAAAAGAAGAGGGTGTGACCGATGAAGAGCTTAAAATCGCTAAAAAACGGTTAATCGCGATGTTTTCTTTTAAAGGCGAAGATCCAGAATTTTTTACAGAGTGGTACGGTAGGGCCGAGTTGTTTGGTTTACCGCTTTTGACGCTCGAAGATTATATCAAAAGGATCAAAAGTATAACAAAAGAGGACATAAATGTACTAGCCAAGAAGTATTTGAAAACTGAAACACTCAATATGTCGCTTGTCTGGAACAAGCCCAGAGATGAAAAAGTTCTTTCTTTGCTTCATATCTAACACTTGCAATTAGCGATACTATAGGGTATTATGGAACTTGTGCAACCGACGATTCTCGCAATTATCGGTAAACCTCTAGCCGGCAAAGACACCCAAGCCGATGCTCTCGTCAGATCACACCCTGATTCAGTTAAAATTTCCACAGGTCATATACTTCGTGCAATCGCAGAAGAAGGGGAAACCCACAGGTTCTGGCCACTTATTGGCCCACATTTGAAGCTTATGGAAGAAGGCATGAAGCTTCCTGATGCACCTATTATAGATATGCTCGGGCGAGTTATGGAAGAGCAGATAGCGGAAGGGAAAAAGCTTTTGATCATAGCAGGTTCTCCTCGAAGCTTTGAACAGCTTGAAGGGTTTGAGAATATCGGAAAACAGACCAAAGCAGAGCTTATTTATCTCCATTTAGATGCCTCAGACGCAGAAACATACACGAGGTCTGCCAATCGTAATGAGGGTCGCATAGATGATACCCCAGAGGTGCATGCAGTGAGGCTCGAGGAGTTTCGTACGCATGTCGTGCCTGTTATAGATAAATTGCGAGATGAATATCGTTTGATGGAGATAAATGGAGAGCAGCCAGAAGGGCTAGTTACCAAGCGAATAGAAAATGAATTGGCGCTTCGTGTGTTTGACCCCGAAATTATGATGCCAATGCAAAGCAGAAAGTGATTGTTAGTTGGGTCTTCTCAGCAGCGTCATATCGCAATATAACTTCACTGAAAAGACGGGGATAGAGTCAGCAGAGCTGGAATAAATTGTGACCCCTAATGGAGCCAAAATTTGCCTATATATCCCCCAAAGATAACAAAATATTCCCTCGCAGAAGCGGGGGATAAGAAAAGGATGGTGACCTTGTGTCACCATCCTCATTCTTACGCAGGTTTATGCATCAAGGCTTAGCCCATTTGCACACTTCCTGCCCGCCGTTATTCTCTTCACAGACCAGTATTTCTCCATCGTGACCATTGGCTTCGTTTGAGCCACCGCTTCCTGCGCCGCCTGCATCTTCAGGTTGAGTGACTGTGCCGTTCACAGGGACGACGATAGTGGTATCGTTTACAACGACTGAACCGTTGGTTCCAGATGCGACAATTGTGCCATTTGCGTCGGTGACTGTCACGTTGCCAGCGATATCAGATTCCACAATGTTTCCGTCATTGAGGGTCACGGTAATGCTACTTGTAGTGACTGACTCGATGCCGGTCTCCGTGATGGTGACTGTGGGTGAGTTCGGGTCCAAAGCGCCGCAGAATTCGGATTGTGACTCCTGTAAATCCTGACCAGACATGGTATCCCACGTTGTCGCCTGCTCTTCGCTGACTTCGACAAAAAAGCCTGTGTCGGCGTTGACGCTCACATCGTTGAGTTGATACCCGTTGCCAGTAGGTTTACAGCGCATAGCCTTTTTGGCAGTTTCGGTGACATCGGGCAGTTCAGCGGGTTCGGTCACATCTGTGAAACCGCCTGTTTCATCGCCGCGTCCATGTTCACCTGTGTCAGTCACGCTCGTGATGGTTATGGTGCCATCAGGGTTGACCACATATGTAACAACAAGGAGCGTGTTGTCGCTCAGGTCGCGTGGCGCAGGTCCGCTTGGCGGGAATATCGTTCCAGCCGGAAGAACTGTACCTGGGCAAAGGTCATATCCGGTGCGGGCTGCTTCGCCACCGTCACCTGCACTGACATCTCCACGATTCCAACCGGTGGTGCCATCTTCATTCACATTCAAGACGCCATAGATGGACGACGTGACGTGTTTGAGACCGTTGCCGTTGTCATTCTGTCGCCACGATTGGTTGCAATCGATGAGCGTTTCTTCAGGGTCAGCTTGCAGGGCGAACACAGAGTTGCCGACGGTCATAAGCGAGCCTACGCCGAAGATGAAAATCAGCAGGAAGTATATCAACTGCCGACCGGTAAACGTTATGCTAAATGTTTTTCTCATTTTTTTACCCTCCGCTTCCTAATTTAGGAATACGGGTATCGTCCGCTGATCTTGTGAGTGATCGCAAGATAAGCTGCGTGGTGTTTATCGTAGGTATATTTGATTACATCAAGCCTGCGATAAACTGGGTGGATAGATAACCTAGCATTTGAACCGCTGGGTCCACAGTGTCTCTTCATAGGCGGTAAACCTTTTGAAGAGATGGCTTTAGTTTGGCATCACCTCCTTGTAGTGATCCGTTTGTTTGTGGTTATGTTTTTGAAAATATCTTGAAATTTTTTCAAAAAACGAAATTGGTTTCGTGACTATATTTGAAATCCCCTAATAGTGTATTTTTTATTCCCCTATACGAGGAGAGAGATGTTCTCTGTTCGTAGAGGGGAATAATGTTGTATGAGAATCCCAAAGGAATCACGAAAAGTATATATAATTGTTATCTTTGTTTGTAAAAGAGCATGGTATCGCGCCGAATTGCAAGGCTGCATATAGCCTGAATCAATGCGAAACCAGAGAGAAAGTATA
Source organism: uncultured Gammaproteobacteria bacterium (assembly GCA_964639945.1). Lineage (GTDB taxonomy): Bacteria > Patescibacteriota > Microgenomatia > UBA10105 > UBA927 > UBA927. Next base: position 8,672 of record CAZXHY010000004.1, on the reverse strand, counting down.
CCATAAAGCGTCTGATTTTGATGTGTGGAGTGTAAGGGAGACGGGATAGCTAGGCAACAACAATATTTCATTCGGAATGCTCTATACTACCCCACAAAGGAAAACGAAAATATGATGCAAATCAAAAAAATAACAGAGAGATGCAACGAGGGTTGCTAAGTATTTTTTTGATTGGCGAAATATATTTCTTCTTGTCGTAACAGTACATTACACTGCTTTTTCCTTTCGCAGTTGCGTAACATTACTCTGTGAAATATATGGATATTCATTGGGAATTCTGATGAAGCTCGAGAGGGTATTGTTAGAGAGGTGAAGTTTCGATAAAAATATCGTACGCGACAATCCTCAATCCGAAGTTTTTGCATAATTTTTGTCTCGATAGTGAGCCAAAAATGTATGCGACCTATGTGAGCACATGTGCTCCCGTGAAATATCGTCTTGTAGATAAAACGACACTCCGCGAAAGCACACAATCTGTTTTTTTTTGTAAACAGAGGACAGAATATTCGTGTTCCTTATGTTTATAAAAGAGCAAAAAACCGCTCCAGCTGGTGAATCGCTTCTGATTCGCCGTGAATCGGTTTCATAAATAAGCGTAAGAAAAATAGTGTGAAGATGCAAGAGGGAAATGTACGATTTTTCTCTATCCACGCTTGTGTTGTTTAGAAAATTTTGCGTATTTATTGTGATGCGCGCGTCGTTCTTGGGGTTTATTTAACGCTCCAAGGAGATCTTTTAGGTTGCTTGTTCGTGTAGAGCGCGTCACGGCCATGAGGGCATTAAAATCAGCAGTCGACTGTCTCGTGCCATGTGGTAGCATCCAACCTTTTCCTTCATGGCCAAATTGCTCTGAAATTTGAATGGCTATAGTTCGTTCGTATGATGATTCGGTTTCGAGGGCTGCGTTTCGAGCGCGAACAGTAAGAGTGGTAGGTGTCCAGTGGCCATCTTGTAGTACAAGAATTTCTCTTTTTGGCATGTTTCATGTTGTTATAGGGCTTATAAGATGTGTAATCAAGATATATGAATTCAGTTGATCTGATGCTATACTTATAATTCGTCGATTACATATAATTTTTGTCTAAAAGGAGGCACTATGATAGAAAAAACAGTCGTTCTTATAAAACCAGATGGTATGCAAAAGCACGTTGTCGGTCAGATAATTGATCGTTTTGAGCGTGCAGGACTTGAGTTGAAGAATCTCAAGCTCGTGCAACTTACCCAAGAAATTCTCGATGTGTGGTATGCACATCACAAAGATAAGCCATTTTTCCCAGAGTTATCTAAGCAGATGATGAGTACTCCTGTAGCCGCTATGGTATTGGAAGGGGAGGGAGCAGTAGAGAAAGTATTTGCTATCTGTGGTCCTACAGATCCAGCAGAAGCTCCAGCAGGCACGATAAGAAAAGACTACGGCGTCGACAAGCCACATAATGTGGTACACCGATCTGACTCGGTGGATGCTGCAGAGAAAGAAATTGGCCTACTTTTCTCATAAAGTAATACACATTGATCAAAAATCTTCATTGGGTGTTCCAACGCTTCGTATGGTTTGGTATCCGTAATGGCCGATAGTAATTTGATTTGAAGCTAAATATCCGCTATAATCCATCTTCAGGATTTTTTATGCGTAATCATGAATTTGCCGATCCATCTGTGCCGCAGATTCAACGCCGAGGGCATCGTTTGATGCAGGGCGTACGGTGCTATAAGGTGGCTGAGGTCGGGGATATCGAGCCTAATGGTCGTATAGGTTTTAAGCAGACAATGCACCTTGCTACGGATGCGGGTGCCGTTGGAGTACACAAACCCCTCGTGATACGTTCGCGCTCAAAAGAAACTATAAATAAGATTCGAGCAAAGGTGGAATTTGTTGCGCAGAGTGAAGCCTTAGCCTACAGTCAGTATCAGTTACATGATGTAGATCACGCAGATTTCAATAGAGAGGTTGCTGTAAGAGCCAGAAGTGAGTTGCAGGCTCAATATGGGATTACGCCCCCTAAGCGCGAATGGGATTACAATAAAGGGCATGGACTGATGGATGCAGGACAAAAACGGATGTTTTAGCCACCGAGCACGGTTCCAGCTTTGACTGAGGTAACCACGGCAACCCTTCTTCCTTTTCGATCTGTTTGAATCCCCACGATGTTCCCAGCGTGACTTATGTCATCACCGGATAAAGCTTCAACTCGTCGGTGCGGTTCTGCTCGCTTTAAAAGTAATTGTCCTCTGTGCACTTGGTGCCCTTGTGCCTTTATCTCGGTAAGTGTTTTTCTGCGTTCCATCATGTCTTTTAAAAATGCGAGTGCCATAAATATATGTCTCCTTTCGTGCCTAGCCACCTTTTTTGGCCGGAAAATTATTGTATAAAATGATCACTTGCGTGTCAAGTTTGATAGGTATGTGTAGTCTTCTGATGGGGAGAAGTGAATTATCTTATTGTTTTTTCATGTTTAGGCTTGTATCATCCCGTAATTCCTATGAGAGAAAGCAGTTTTACTAGATTTTTTCAGTTGCAGACACATTACTACACTACATATGGGCTCGCTGTGTCCAATGATCGTGTTCATATAAAGGTCATGAAGATTACTCCACCCTCTCTTGTTGCGGCTTGGTTGTTTAAGAAAAGGTCAGAAGTGGAGGAGTTACCTTTACGTGTGCCTTACGAGCGGATTCATCGGTTGCACGACTTGATTTCTAGACAGACAGAGGCATATTTTGACAAGAAAAAACGTCGATCGTATGCTCGTGTAACGCAGGAACTGGATCAGTTCGTGCAAGAGACGCGAAGTCGCGCTGTGTAAATTTATAGTAGGGCTATACATTAGCGAGGCGCACGGTGAGGGCGGATGATGGTGAGATTTTCTGCTTTGCCATCTGGTGTAATGCGCGTTTTTACCCGTACTTCGCGCGATATACCCGCTCCATCGGTGACATTGAGAAAATTTGTACGATTTGGCTCTCTTCTTGAGGTATACAGATATCCGCTTATGGCATATCCTTGGTGTTCTTCTTCGAGACTATCTGTTTCATTGGTGATGATCGCTACGTGAGTACCTCGCCAGACTCCGGGGCGTGGTTTGGCTAGTGCTCCTCGAGAAAACCCATGATCTTCATCGGCTATAAATACTTCTACTCTGCCCTGAGTTACAAGAACTAGGGATCGCTCGATTATGTTAGTAAATATTTCAATCATGAAGCTTATAGTATACACGATTGTGTAAAAATCTTCAGTAATGGGGCTACAGTATCAGATATTACAACGCATGGAGAATAATTTTGACGGTTTCGACGAGGCCATAGATACCGAGGCCGATAAAGGCCATAGCACCCAAGAACGAAACAAACTCATTTTTTACCACCTCAATAGTTTTAGTGGGAGAGAGGAAGAGCGCGATATTGAGGATTGTGTGAGCTGCTATGACGCCTACAGCAAATCCGTACACATTTACAACACTAAACAGTGGGACGTATCCGGCGAAATCATCGAGTCCTAAAATAAATGGGACACTAAATGCTGCAGCGAGTAATCCCGTCCACGATAATCCTGCTTTTCCTTTCATTTTTTCTCCCAGATCGGGCATGACACGGGAAAGGATGGGTCGTGTGAGCTTTACGAATCTATCCAAGAAGCCATGTAGTCCCAAAAATATCACTTTTTTTATGCCACCTGCTCCTTGCCAGTTTGCAAAGTGCTCTAGGCTTCCGTGGGCCAATTCAAACAGCACGAGCGATGCGATAAATACCATGAGAGCAAGTAGGATATCGACGTGTTTCAAAAGTACCCATAAGCCGATGACAAAAATCGTCCCTAGTGCGTTGCCCAGTGCTGTACCGATTTCTATGGCGATACGATTGCGCCATCCGGGGTTTGTGGCCATCATGCGGCCGATGAATATAGCAAAATCTATACTTGTTTTGAGGTATATGGTGCCACCTACGAGCACGTCTACCCAGCGAATTTGTAAAATAATAGGCGTAGAAAAGGGGATCATGTTAAAAATAACCAATGACGTGTGTAGCGCTGCCATCAAAATTGCCATGACAACCACTGTCAGGACAAGAGGGATCAGTTGAGGGAGTATTTTGGATTTGTCGATGCGAGCAAATAAGGTTTCCATGGAGACTCTATTGTATCACCTCATTCTGGTTCGGTGTAACTAGGTATGAGGAAAATATTAGATAACTTTTTCTGGAGGAGGAGCGTCGATGATTTTTATGCTTCGCAAAATAGGGAGCAATGCTTCAAAAGGAAGACCTACCACGTTGGTGAGCGATCCATCTACTTTGGTGACCAGTGTGTATGGCGTTTCGTTTATGGCGTATCCTGCTGCAAATCTGGTGAAGTCATAGCGAGTGACATAGCTTTCAAGCTCTGCTGTGGTGAGTTTGCCCAAGGTTACTTTGGTTTCAACTGTTTTGGCCCACGTTTTCTTTACCTTCCCAAGTTCCATGTGTGTGACGGTGATAGAGGTGACGTATGTATGGGTTTTGCCCATAAGTTCTTTGATGATATGTTTGGCATCATCACGATCGATAGCTTTGCCATAGAGTTTTTTTCCGACCACTGCCATAGAATCTGCGGTGATGATGACGACATCGCGATCTTCCGGCACCATGTAGACGCGAGGATTGTTTATGACCTCATCTGCTTTGGCTTGCGCGCGTTTCTGGATCGTTTTGATAGGATTAGCGTCAACGATTTTTTCTTCATCTACTCGAGTTACGACGGTTCGGAATCGGATACCAAGTTTCTCTAGAAGTGATTTACGACCGATAGATTGTGAGGCTAAAATGACGTCTGGTTGCAATGGAACTTCTGGTTGATTTTTGGAGGCAAATGATAGCTTCATAGGAAGTAAGTATACTGTATTTTTGAGAGAATTGCGAGAGGGAGATTATTCTTCTTGTCCCCATTGGCCAGTTGAATGAAGCTCGCCATATACTTGGACATCAATGGCTTTGCGAATTGATGTTACACGCGCAAACCATGACCTCTCTGTATCAGTGCCTTGTATTTGGCGTTTAACTCTCGCAGCTGTTTCACGCGTAATACGCTGATGTTGTATGCGAGGCATTCTGCCTTCAATTCTACCAACGGTGATTACAACGGTTTGATTTGCCATTTGGAGTATTATACATCACATGTAAAGAGGAAGGAATATCATGCGTGTCGGGATGGTGAGACTCGAACTCACGACCTCTTCGTCCCGAACGAAGCGCACTACCAACTGTGCCACATCCCGAATTTGTATATTCTAACACAGAATTGCGGTAGAATAGGGAACATGCCTCTATAGCTCAATGGATAGAGCAGGCCCGTCCTAAGGGCAAGATGGGGGTTCGATTCCCTCTAGGGGCACACAGTCATATAAAGACGATGGTTGTATCGTGATTTGGGTCTGCCAATTGACAGAAAGGACTGATTGTTTCTAAATTCGCGCATGAAGGTGTGCTCGTTAAGTAACCAGTCAGCCCTCTAGGGGCACATGAAGAAAAAGGAGTGTATCTAAGAGTCGTACGTTTTTAGAAGAGATGTATCTTATGACACGAGGAAATAGAGACTAAATTATGAATATATCGCAACGAATAGAAGAATACATGGTACAAAAATTTCATGTATTTGCAGTCAAACACGAGTGGAGATTTCGTATAGTCGAACGAAGTTTAGCACGATTGGTAGAGCGAAAATCACTGCGTGCACTTGATTGGATTATGCCTCCGTGGAGAAGGGGAAAAGTGTTGACGAGATATGTGGAGCCTGATACCCAGCCACGTAAAGATGTACATTGATATATATTGATATAAATTGATTCCTCACATATAGTTACCTTTATGTCTCGAAACCTTCCGCAAATTAGAAAAATAAGATCAGGAAGAAAGGTGCCTCAAGAAACTGGGAGGACGCTTATCTCCGTGGTTGAAGATGAGGAAGCGAGAGATTTAATCGTACAAGAAACCACAAGGAGCGGAAGGATAATAGGAGAGACTCATTATTCTGCAGATGACCCAGAGATATCCATAACACGTGCAATCAGAGATTATTTGATCACTCACAATTTTTGGGGAAGACGAAAGTGAGTTTACTTGAGGTTTACGATATAGAGATTGTTCATGGATGAGGCTTGTGGGTTTAAGTTTGTTAGGATGACGATCTTACCACCACTCGCCCATGGAACAGCAAATGAATCCCAGAACGGCCCAGCATAGGCAGTGTGGCGATTTATACCATCAAAGTCCATGATTTCCACTGTGTTTTTACTTACCAGCACTAAATGTCGAGAGGTGGGGAGCCACTGTGGCATAGACTTTGCCGTACTTACGAGATAATTTCGATCTTCTTTGATGTCGTATACATAGGTATAAGCCTTTTTGATATCGCGAGTTTCTTCTGTGGAGTTTGGACCCAAAAGGCGAGGAAGTTTTACGATGGGGAGTGTGGCGGAAGTGCTGGCTTGATATAGGATTCTCGTTTCATCTGGAGAGAATGTAAGAATGCGTGCGCTTGTGGTTGCGACGTCGGTAAATAGTTTGGGTAATGTCGAAAGTTTTTCTTTTTCATGTAGCTCTTTGAGTAACTTCCAATCATTTTGTAATGTTTTGATATCAAAAAATTCTTGCGGGTTTTCTGTAAGGGTGTCTATGTCAAACAAATAATATTTGGTTTGTTTTGGCATGGTAGCCAAAATTTGTTTGTTGTCAGGAGACCATGTGAGGGTGGCATTGGAAAAGTCTATAGGGCCGGATTTGGTGATTTCTCGTGCATCACGATTGAATCCGAGCGGTTTGTCTACAAGGTCTAGGATCCAAATTCCCGGCTTTGTAGCGATGGAAGCGCTACTAGTAGCTGTGATGATGGTTTGCGGTACGATATACGCGAGTTTGCTTCCGTCTGGAGAAAGACTTGGGTTTACTATGCCACTTGCAGTGAGGGCGGCAAGAGATGGATTTGTTGGGAGAAGAAGTGCGTCGATTTTGTTTACCACTTCACCTTCTACCTTTATATGCTTTTCCCATGACTGGAAGCCTTCTTTTGCTACGGTAATGGTGTAGTTTCCGGGGCGGAGCGTGAGAGTGGCTGGTGTAGCAGTTTTAATTTTTCCATCAATGATGATTTGTGCGCCATTTGGCTCAGATTGTATGACGACGAGCCCCGTAGAATTGAGCGCGAGATTGGTCAAGTCTATGCGATAGCCTCTGCCGTAGGCGATAATCGTCATAGCCGTTCCGAGTATGATGCTTACTATAGCAAAAGGAAACAAAATGTATCTAATTTTCGATATCATAGGATTGGCGGGAATGAGCATATTATACTACGAGGGTATGCTAGAATACTACTACAGCAGTAAATGCTATTTTTGCTTCATATGTTTGGATTTACGAAACGATTAGGAATTGATTTAGGTACCGCAAATAGTCTAGTGTGGCTAGCAGGTACTGGAGTGGTGCTAAATGAGCCTACAGTGGTGGCGGTGACAGTAGATGATGGGAGGGTGGTAGCTGTAGGAAATGAAGCTAAAGACATGCTTGGGCGGACCCCTGGAAACATTACAGCAAGTCGTCCTATGAGAGATGGTGTTATAGCGGATTATAAAATTACTGAGGCTATGCTTTCGTATTTTATTGACCGCACGGTGGGAAGAAATAGAATATTTAAACCCGAAGTTATGATTTGTGTGCCTACAGGTGCTTCTCAAGTAGAACGACGAGCGGTGATTGATGCTACATTGTCTGCTGGGGCACGTGTTGCGTATCTTATAGAAGAGCCGCTTGCCGCTGCAATTGGGGCCAAAATTCCGATCGCACAGGCTTCCGGACATATGATTGTGGATATAGGTGGAGGCTCTACAGAGGCTGCGGTTATTTCTCTAGGGGGCGTGGTGGTGCACAAAAGTGCGAGAGTAGCCGGAAACAAGCTCGATGAGGCCATAGCAAACTATGTAAAACGAATTCACAATTTAATTATAGGTGAGCGCATGGCAGAAAACATCAAGATTACGCTCGGAGACGCTATGGGTGGAGGCTCTGTGATTTCAGGAAAAATAAACATAAATTCAAAAGATATCCAACCTCCTAAATCTGTCGCTACAAAAGATAATGAAAACATGGAGATTCGGGGTCGTGACGCTATATCTGGCCTGCCGCGTATAGTTACACTTACGAGAGGTGAGGTTACAGAAGCGATTGCACCCGTTCTTCATCATGTCATTGGTGCGATAAAAAGTGCGCTTGAAGAAACGCCACCAGAACTTGCTGCAGATATCATAGATAAAGGCATAGTCATGGCTGGAGGCACTAGTTTGCTTCGTAATTTTGACAAGTTGGTCACACAGCTTACTGGAGTTCCAGCACACGTAGCAGATGAGCCATTGCTTTGTGTCGTGCGTGGCACGGGGGTAGCGATTGAGAATATAGAGCTGTATAAGCGAAGCGTCAGCAAAAGATAAGAAAACTTATAGTATAGTTAATTTGTGTTAATTTGTTAGAAATATCACTGTTTTATCGGCATTTCGATTGATTTTTTCCAAAAGAGAATCTGAAAAAGGTGTAAAATGGGTAATTTGAGTATTTTAGATACAAAATATTGTGTTCAGATTTGAAGGTTTAGCGCATAATATTTTTTTGTATCGTAAAATTATGTATGGAATCTCGACTGTTGCGTCTAATACCGA
>CAZXHY010000003.1:0-54439 GCA_964639945.1 uncultured Gammaproteobacteria bacterium | reverse complement strand
CCAGGTGAAAGTTATACTGTCACTGTTACATTTACCGCATTACAAATAACCAATGATGATCCTACAACCACCTACACAGGTAACGAGGCTTGGACAGAAGCATGTACGACAGATACTGCAGAATGTGACCCAGAAGATAAAGTTATAAGTCCTACAGCAGCAGCAGTCGTAGACATCGACGCACTGGGCAGCGTATCAGGGTACAAATTCTTTGATGCAAATGGTGATGGAGTATGGCTAGGCGAAGCAACTATGTCTGGAGTTACCGTAACGCTCTATGACACAGACGAAGAACCAGATCTATCATTGGGCACTGATGTTACTGACACAAATGGTCTTTATAGCTTTGAAGATTTAGCGACTGGAAATTATAAAGTGTGTGAGACAGTGCCTGCAGGATATGCCCAAACATTCCCAGCTGGCGATGCATGTCATGTATTTTCCGTTACCGACAACGGCGATGTATTTACCGATAAAAACTTCGGCAACCGTGGAGATCTAACAATTTCTGGTCTCAAACTCGGTGATGAAGATGGAGATATCCAAACAACAGATGGTCAAGAGGTGCTGTCTGGATGGGTCATCGAACTATGGAAATGGGTAAATGACGCATTTGTAAATACTGGGCTCACAGATACGACAGATGGAAGCGGAATATTTTCTTTTGTAAATCTTATTCCTGGTGTATACCAACTACGAGAACAGCTCCAAGCAGGTTGGGCTCAGCTTTTCCCAACAGGTGGAGCAGGAATAGATGTAACTCTGACAGATTCGGACGACACAACCGGTAATAATTTTGTAAACACAGAGTACGGAACAATCACAGTAGAAAAACAAACAGATCCAGATGGCAGCATACAGTCGTTTGATTTTGACTTGAGCTATGGAGATGGAGACGCAGATCTGGCTGATGGTCAGCAAGACAACTCAGGGAATTTACTTCCCGGAACCTATTCCGTGTCAGAAAACACACCTGCGGGATGGGATTTGCTAAGCGCAACATGTACAGATGGCAGTAATCCATCAAGCATCAGTCTGCAATCAGGAGAGGATATAACCTGTACATTTACCAACCAAAAAGACTCAAGTATTACCGTATTCAAGCAAACCATTCCAGATGGAAGTACAGAAAATTTCGCATTTGATGCGGATTATCATGCTGACAATTTCCTTTTGACAGATGAATTTGCCGATCTGTCCGGTGATTTAGCACCAGGAACGTATTCAGTGACTGAACTCCCTGAAGACGGCTGGGATTTGACTAGCGCAACATGTAGTGACGGAAGTGACCCATCCAGCATCAGTCTACAATCTGGAGAAGATATAATCTGCACGTTCACCAACACACAACGCGGACACATAATAGTCGATAAAGTTACCAATCCAACAGGATCTGAGCAGAGCTTTAGTTTTGATGGCACAGGTGGTGCATATGCAGATTTTGCCTTGACTGACGCAGCTACGCCAAACAATCAATCATTAGTACCAGGTACGTACAGTGTGTCCGAAACGGTACCAACCGGATGGAATCTCACAAACACTTCCTGTATCAGCTCAATCCGCGATACTGAAAGTGCTGCAAGTCTAGAACTAGACGCAGGTGAAACAATTACCTGTACATTTACTAACACCGAATTAAGCAATGTTACCGTTGTGAAATACAACGACAAAAATGGTAATGGCGTGAAAAACGATAATGAGGAAGTACTTGGTGATACAGGAGTTGGAGCAGACGTAGAAGCAACGAGATGGGAAATGCATCTAGTAGGCACAGATGTTGATGCATATCAATGGACGGGCGCACAAGTCCAAGGACAAGTGACGTTTGGGGATCTTCTTCCAAATACATTCACCTTGAGTGAACAATTGAAATCAGGTTGGGTACAAACGAATATTACTTGCGGTCAACAGAGTGAAATTTATAACGCGGGCACTGATAACCTTTCATTCCCTCTTGCTGCAGGCGAAGACTTGACGTGTTATGTAGGTAACCAAGGACAAGGTACGATAACGGTGTACAAGAATGTAGATGCCAATGGCGATGGAGATTTGTCAGATGCAGAGATAGATGTAATCCACGCTCCTAGTTGGACTTGGGATATAGACGGATCTGGTAATTATTCTGCAAGCGAAGGCGATAATACTGTAGAAGGCATAGCGGCAGGAGCACATACCATCTCAGAAGATCAACAAACAAACTATCACGTGACAAACCTAACGTGTGGCGAAACAAATTATGGTGCTGTAGAAAGCCAAGAAGTGACACTTACACCTGGACAAGATTTGGTTTGTACATTTACAAACACCCGAGACACCGGAACCATCATCGTTAACAAAATAATTGATGCCGACGGAAACTTGGAAACAACAGAAGATCAATTTGATGGCGAAGGATGGGAAATGGGTGCTGACGGATTTGGAGATGCATCAGACTTCTTTACACAATTCACTAATGTTGAAGGTGCAACCACATTTGCTCCAGCAAAAACCGGAAACTATAACGTTCGTGAACTTCAACAGCTAGGATTCGATTTGATCTATGGAAGTTGTGGCGAAGACATCGCAGACGGATCAATTGTATTTACCAATGTCAGCAAGGATGAGACGGTTAACTGTACATTCATAAATAGTCCAAATGGCAGCATCCATGGACGCAAATGGAGTGATGCCGATGGAAATGGTCAGATGGGAGAAGAAGACCTCTTGGGCGACTGGACTATAAACCTTTATAAATTGGTCGGCGAAACATACGAACTTTTCCAAACCACAACCACAGATACCAACGAAGGCGCTGAATTTGGATGGTATTGGTTCACCAAATTATTCCCAGGAGACTACAAAGTCTGTGAAGTATTACAAGGCGGATGGGCACAAACATATCCTGTAGCAAATGAAGGATGTCATCTCATAAGCCTTCCAGATGAGAATCCAGAAAATCTTGATCAATTAGAAAACTTTACCCCCAGAGCTCCGGTATACGACTTTGGAAACGAAGAACTCGATCCTATCTTAACCATCAGCAAGCTAAACAATACCGCTGGTGACAAAGTGACAGGAGATAGTGTGCTTTACACATTGACCGTCACAGCAACACAAAGTGCAGCGCATAATGTGACCGTAACAGATTTGCTCCCTGAAGGCTTTACCTACCGTGTAGGCAGTTGGACAGCAAGCTCTAGTAACGGCGACGACTTGAAGGCTCTAGGCGTCACTACAGAGCCTACCTATGCCTCTCCAGGTACATGGCAGCTTGGCGATATGGATGAGAATGAGGTCATCACTCTGACCTATTTGGCTGACATTGGGGCCGACGTCAAACCTGGCTTATATAAAGATTTGGCATGGGCAGCAGGATGTGTATATGAAATTAACTGTACAACTGGGGACAGCAACAGTGTTATATCCCTTGCAGTAAATCCAGGATTTGTCACAGACACATTCGTCGGCACACAAGTAAATGTGGTAAAAAATCTTCAATCCGGTGGATCACACAATGTCACAGTAAACGGGGAAGTATTGGGAGCCTCTATAGAACTTCCAGATACCGGTGCAGACAGCGCATGGCTTGTCATAGCAGCACTTACGATTCTTTTTGGCCTAGGCCTTATCACAGCTGGAAAATTCGCAGGGAGGAAATATGTTTAAACAATTTACAAAAATTGCACTAGTACTTGTCGCGCTGAGCTTTGTGCTTTCAACGCCGGCGTTTGCTGCAAATGTATCAGTTCGAGTCGAACAGCCAAAAAGCCCTACAAACCAAAATGATTTTGCTTTAAATTTTGTCGCCCTAGACATACTCGGAAGACCCATGACGGCTAAATGTTTTAAACAAGGCCCTTCAGATGGGGGATATGTCCAGTATGGTTCAGATATAGCGCTCTCTAGTGGAGGGAACACTGCATATTGCCAAAACAGCAATTCATTTATGAACGCCAATGGAACATATGCATTTAAAGTTGAAGTTACTGCAGGCGCAGACAGTGCAAATGACACCGCAAGCGTAACCTACAACACATCAGGTCCGGGAGATGTCCGTGACTACAATAAAACGCACACCAATAGTTGTGAATATACCATTCATTTTAAAACAGCCGATGATGGTGGGAAAACAACGAAAGTAGAAATATACAGATCAGAAAATACTTCATTTTCGGCAGATTCTGGTACAAAGATAGGCACGGTAAATACAGGCTCCAATGAAGCGAAAGATTTTACCAATACGCCACCAGACTGCAATAAAACATATTATTACGCAGTTCGCGCATTTGACAGTTTTGGTAACGGATCTGCAGTGGTCGGAGATAACGTCACTGTTACGACAGTGATATATGCGACAGGGTCTACAGGAGCAGGCGCAATTCCTGTAAATAATGCCAACGGCGGTAGCGTGCTTGGAAAAACCACTGGAACTGAGACTACCGGATCCACGGGACCATCTTCAAATGGTGAGACACTCGGCGCCTCAGTAGCACCAACACCAGAAATTACCGAAGCACCCATGTCAGATAAAAATGCGAGTGTGGCCTCAAACTCTCGCATGCTTATGATTGCTGGTGGTATACTCCTTCTAGGAGTAATCCTCTATGCCTTCTGGAAAAAATCTCAAAAAAACACAATCTAAACCTCGCGACGAAATATCTCGGGGGCTTCCTAACATACTCACAAAAGCGGGATTTATACTTATTGCATTTGGCCTAACCATCATACTTTTTACTTTTGCCCCAATACTCAAAAATGAATTTGGGTTTGCCATAAAGCACACCATCCTAAAAGAGACCCCAAAACATATACAACCGACAAGCACTGACTTTGGTATTGTTATCCCGAAAATAGAGGCCAATGCGAAAATTATTGCCAATGTCGATCCTTATGATAGTCGTGTGTATCAACGAGCGCTTACACAAGGCGTTGCTCATGCCAAAGGAACATCAGTTCCAGGGGTTGCCGGAAATATGTTTTTATTTTCCCATTCATCTGTTAATTTTTACGATGCCACACGATATAACTCGATCTTTTATCTACTATCGAAACTGGAAATTGGAGACACTATCGACACCTACTACAAAGGGGATAAATACATATATACGGTAACTTCTAAACGAATGGTTGGGAAAGATGCGGTGCAATACCTTAAATCAGTTGGAGGTACACGTCAAATACTCACGCTTATGACGTGTTGGCCTCCGGGAACCTCATATCAACGGCTTATTGTAATCGCAGAACGTAGCACCCCATGATATATATATTCTTCCTTGTTTTGCAACTTCTTATGGCTGGATTTATGTTGTATCTGCTTCTTGCGTTTGTTACTGGTGCACCATTTGTCCCATCCCAAACCAACACAGCGCGACGCATGGTCGAACTTGCTCAACTCAAAAAAGGAATGACTATCTATGATTTGGGCAGTGGCGATGGAAGAATACTGTTTCTGGCTGCAGCGCAAGGAGCGCGCGCCATTGGGATAGAAATAAACCCATACTTAGTGTGGTATGCCAGAGTAAAGGCGGCATTGTCACCATGGCGCACACATATATCCCTCAAATGGGAGAGTTTGTGGAAAACTCGCCTACATGACGCCGACGTAGTGTTTGTCTACTTGCTTCCATGGCGTATGCAAGAGTTGGCTGCCAAATTAGAGCGTGAATTAAAATCAGGAAGCCTTGTGGTCAGCAATAGTTTTATATTTCCAAAGTGGAAACAAATTCGTTGTGACGATCAAAAACACGTGTATGTATACGAGGTACGTTGATATTATCGTATCCAGTACACGTGAGTAAATATTTTTCGTCCGTGACCTAAATCACGAACATATAACCCAACGCTACCGTTATCTTTTAGCTTCTTACCCCACATCTTTGGGTCATCACCTCCAATATCATCTCCCTGCGATGCATTCGCAGGTGAGGCTGACATACTCACTGTCGTTATACTATCTATGTGTTGATATATCTGAGTCAATTGATCGTAGTCATGAGTATTGGGATGTTCATTGCTTGGTGGGCCCAATGGGTTACTCGTGTAATCCATACACGTGCCAAGATTAGCATTGTCAAAAATTTCATCTTGGTGATCTAGCCCGAATCCGTGGGCAATTTCCTGACACATAACCAATCGTTTCCAAGCTGGCGTGTTGTATTTTGTGCTTCCAAAATACGTATCATTCATTTTGGCCAATGCCTGTGTGATGTGATCACCATTTGTCCAAATTTGAGCAATCCCAAGCCATCCATTATTACCATATTTCTTGTTACACACCTCAAGTCGTCCAGATACTGCTTTGCAATTTCGTGCAGCCATACCCGATACTACGGATGTATTTAATACAGAAGACGAACTCCAGTCAGAGGATGCTTGGGCCAGATAAGTAGCCCAATCGTTGGACACGTTACTACCCAATTTAAGAGTAAATACGGGAGTCGTCCTAGCCCAATGATAATTTCCCCATGAATGATTAGCAGAAACTGGCTGTGCAGAGAAGAAGAGGACACACAACAAAAAGATCAATTGTTTCATAGGGAGCCTCCTTTAAATATTGTATGACACTATACAAATATAGTAGAAGAGCCGCATCAAAAGCGCAAGACTGGTATTGACGACCCGACTGTAAAGGTGATATCGTACGTCTATTCTCGCCTGCATGAGACTTCACCAATCTCAAAGAGCATCGACCAGTTTAGGCGTAACTAAACTAAATTAAGTACCGTTTCTCAATACGCTGGAATCTCTCTGAACAATCAGAGGCGTATAAGGGGAACGGATTTTTTGTATAAAGGAGAATTTTATGGACAACACTGACCAACTCGATCATTTACGTCATTCCTGTGCACACCTTTTGGCGGCGGCAATTCTGGAACTGTACCCCAAGGCCAAACGCACCATAGGTCCTGCCATAGAAAATGGATTCTATTATGATTTTGATTTCGGTGATACAAAAGTTTCAGAAGCAGATTTTGTCCGCATAGACCAAAAAATGCGTGAACTTTCCAAAACTTGGAAATCTTTTGAAAGAAAAGATATTTCAAAAAATGAGGCACTGAAACTTTTTGAGGATAATGAATATAAAAAAGAACTTATAGAAGAATTTTCTGGAGAAGGGCAATCGCTTACCCTCTACCAATCTGGTGAATATATAGATCTTTGTCGTGGAGGACACTGCGAGCACCCTGACCATGAGTTAAAGCACTTTAAACTTTTGTCAGTTGCTGGTGCTTATTGGCGTGGGAGCGAAAAAAATAAAATGCTTACCCGCATCTATGGAACAGTATTTCCAACAAAAGAAGAATTAGCGAACTTCCTCCTCATGCAGGAAGAGGCCAAAAAAAGAGATCACAAAAAAATTGGCAAGGAACAAGAATTATTTTTAGTGAGTCCTGATGTGGGAGCTGGGTTTCCGCTCTATATGCCTCGAGGATTTTTGCTCAGACGAGCTCTTGAACAATGGATAACACGCGAAAAAGAAAATCGTGGCTATCAATTTGTATGGACGCCTCATGTAGCCAAAAGTGATTTATACATCAAAAGCGGCCACTGGCAAAAATACGATGCCATGTTTTCGCCTATGAAAATCGACGAAGACGATTATGTGGTCAAACCCATGAACTGCCCACATCATTTTCAGATATACAATGAGAGACCCCGAAGTTATCGAGAGCTTCCTCTAAGAATCGCAGAAAACGCGACGGTTTATCGATATGAGAAGGCCGGAGAGGTAAATGGTCTTTTGCGAGTACGAGCGCTTACCCAAGACGACTCACACATCTTCGTGCGACACACCCAAATAGCCGAGGAAATAGATCGAATTCTCGATCTTGCCCTATATATCTACAAAACATTTGGATTTAGCAGTTATCGCGCCAGAATTTCTGTCCGAGATCCCAAAAATCCTGATAAATACATGGGAGACCCACAGGTGTGGGATAAGGCAGAAAATGCCCTAGAAGAGGCAGCTAAACGCCTCAAATTACCCTACTTTGTAGGGGAAGGGGAAGCGGCATTTTATGGCCCGAAAATAGACATCATGGTCAAAGACGCGCTTGGCCGAGAATGGCAGCTGACCACGTGCCAGCTGGACTTTGTGCAGCCAGAAAACTTTGACCTCTCCTATATAAATGAAGAGAGCAAGTCTGAGCGCCCAGCAGTACTACATGTGGCTATTTTAGGATCATTTGATCGATTTTTAGCTGTCCTTATCGAGCAATACGGCGGGGCATTTCCACTTTGGATGGCTCCAGAGCAGGTTGTCGTGATTCCTATCTCCGAACGCCATGCCGAAGCTGCCGAAATGACGACCAAAGCGCTCAAAGACGCAGGTATTCGCGTCGTGCTCAATCTCAAAAACGATCCACTCTCCAAAAAAATCCGAGAGTCTACGTTGCAAAAGGTGCCATACTTAGCTATAATTGGAGATAAAGAAGTCGAGCAACAAACGATTTCAGTACGAACCAGAAGCGGGGGAGACCAAAAGAGTATGGCTCTTTCGGAATTTCTTGCGAATCTGAACGAGGAGATTGAAAGGAAAGTTGAATAAGTTTTACCGAATAAATTATCAAATTCAGAGCCCACAAATACGGCTTCTGGATGACACAGGTAAGCAAATCGGCATCGTTTCAAAGATTGAAGCGTTGCAGAAAGCAAAGGAATTGGGTTTGGATGTGGTAGAAATTGGTCCAAACGCAAAGCCAGTAGTTGCAAAACTTATAGATTACAAGAAGTTTCGTTACCAAGAGGCGAAAAAGGAACGAGACGCAAAAAAGACGCAGAAGAATGTCGGCGTCAAAGAGATTCGCCTGCGACCATTTATAGGGCAACACGACTTTGACACGAGATTGCGGAAAGCTTTAGAATTTTTAGAGCACGGCAATCAAGTAAAAGTAAATGTAATGTTCAAGGGTCGAGAGCTAGGGAGACGACAATTTGGATTTGAAGTGCTTAATCGCTTTATCAAAGACCTCGGAGTCGTAAAATTGGTTCGAGAGCCACGGATGGAAGGAAGAGTCCTTGCAGCCATGGTAGTAAGCGATAAAAAAGCAGAAGCAAAAGCAGAGAAACCAGAAATGGTTATAAAATAAACACTATGCACAAAATGAAGACGAAAAAAATTGTAGCCAAGCGATTCAAAGTCACCAAAAATGGTGATCTTATGTATCGAGCACAAGGCGCACGACATTTGCGAAGACGCAAGAGTAAAGCGAGACAACGAAGACAAGATCATCCACGAAAATTGGATTCAGCCAAAATTACTAAAAAACTAAAGACATTTTTACAAAACTAAAAGGAGCATCTTATGCGCGTTAAACGAGGAGTAGCATCAAAAGCAAAACACAATAAAATCTTCCAAGCCAACAAAGGCTACAGAATGACCAACCGCAGACTTATCTCTGTGGCTACAGAAGCATACTTGCATGCTGGCGAATACGCATTTGCTGGTCGCAAAAACAGAAAACGAGATTTCCGACAGCTTTGGATTACTCGTATCTCAGAAGCCGTAAAAATGCGCGGACTTTCCTACAATGCGTTCATCCACAAACTCAAAGGAGCAAACATAGAGCTTGATCGCAAAACACTCGCAAATCTCGTCGTCGAAGACGCATCTACGTTTGATGCAATTCTCGAAGAGGTTAAATCTGTTAACTAACATGACAAATATCCGAGTCTCAGCATGGTTTTACTTTACCTCGCCAAGCGGGGTGATTTTCTGTGCATAAAGCCTAAAAACATAACGCACACGAGGACCCCGCAAACAAGCGGGGTTTTTTTATGGAAAAAAAATCACTACCATCAAAAGATGTTCGAATAAATCACGGAAAAGAGCTCTATCGCAAAGGGCTACTCCGTCTGCGGTTTGTGAGAGACGGAGATTTTGAAGGGGGCCTACAGATATTTCGAAAACGAGCACGTAGATTATTGAAGTTTCATGATGAAATTAGTGACAGTAGAAAATCTCGAATTATAAAATGGCTTGGCGATCGTCTGTACCCGTCTACAGAAGAGGCGCTTATCGCCATGAAAACGAGAAGGAGAGATAGAAAAACCAAATAAGTCGTTGATCTTGCCAAGGCTATTGCGGTACACGTACAATAATAAAACTAATGCTATGACAGAACTTATCTATTTATCAGATAGTTACAAAAAAGAATTAACTGCAAAAATTGTTGCAGTAAGTAAAAAAGGTAAACATTGGGAGATAACGCTTGACCGAACTATTTTTTATCCCCAAGGAGGTGGACAGCCTTCGGATAAAGGTACGATTGTAGGTCCCAAAGGGCTGGCCAAAGTCACCCATGTTCGACTCGTCGAAGATGTCGCGATTCACGAATGCACGCTGACCGGAGAACTGGCTAGCGGCGACGAGGTGACCACCACGATTGATTGGGACACGCGCTTTCATAACATGCGCGTCCATAGCGCAGGTCATATAATCCACGAAGCAGTAAAACTTGTTGATCCAAATATAACTCCACTCAAGGGTGAACACGGAGATAAGCCCTATATTGAATATATCGGCAGTCTAACCATAGACAAAAAATTTGCTATCGAAAAGGAAGCGAACCAAATTGTTTCCAAAAATGCAACGCTTGTTTGTGAATTTGTAAGTCTGGATGAGCTTATGAAACGAGCCGCATGGGTGCCCGCTCATTTGCCCAAAAACAAACCGCTTCGTATTTTGACAGTGGGAGATTTCGCACCAATCCCAGACGGCGGTACACAAGTGCACTCCGCATCCGAGGTTGGACCCATCATCATTTCTGAGGTTGCCAATGATGGCGAACACGTCCGTGTGTACTATCAAATAGAATCCATGCATAAAGAAAAAGTATCCACAGAAATCATTTCTTCATCTGTTACCTCAGCAGAACTTACCGGAAAATTATTAGATGTACAACAAAGTGCTATCGCATACATCGCTTCATCTACAACTGCGCCAGATTTGCTCAGACTCGAAGTGCTCGGGGCTAAAAGCGAGTTCGCTAGCGTGACGCGTCTTATAAAAGGTGTTCCCCCACAAGACAGACAATCTGTCGGTATCGTTATCAATCAAGTAAAGCTTGTCATTGAATCAGCACTAGAACAAGCAAATGCGACAAAAAAAACAGAAACAAACACAAAAACCATAGACATCACACTTTCAGGTCATATACCCCTACAGGGACACTTGCACCCCACGACCATAGTCATTCGCGAAATGAACGATATCTTTCAGTCTATGGGGTTTTCTGTCGCCGATGGCCCTGAGATAGAAAATGATGAATATAACTACAACAGACTCAATCTTCCACTGGATCATCCGGCGCGTGACCTACAAGACTCTCTCTATATCGAAGAGCCCAACTGGCTACTACGCACCCATACTTCATCGGTTGAAAGTCACTTGTTGGCTGAAGTTGCACCGCCATTTCGATATGTCATACCGGGGAAGGTATATCGATATGAAAATGCCAATGCCACCAATAACATCATGTTTTATCAATACGAAGGCATGGCAGTAGGTCGAGATATAACGCTCGCCCAACTGAAAGGTACTCTCGATGTATTTGTAAAAAAATTCTTTGGGTCTACACGTGAGACACGATTTCGTTGTAAATACTATCCACAAGTTGAGCCGGGAGTCGGGGTGGATATAAGCTGCGCATTTTGTAACAAAAAAGGATGTACTGTATGCAAAGGGCGCGGCTGGATAGAAATGCTGGGAGCCGGCATGGTACATCCAAACATGTTCATAAAAGCGGGCTTAGATCCACAAGTCTACTCAGGATTTGCTTGGGGGATGGGGCTCGATCGCATCGTCATGCAACGATATGGCATATCAGATATCAGAGCTTTATATAACGGAGACATAGGATATAAGGACTAAATTATGAACGTACCACTTTCATGGCTATCCGAATACGTAAAACTTCCAAAATCAGAAGCAGATCTGACGGATAAACTCACCATGATTGGACACATGCTCGACAAACGCAAAATTGTGGAAGGGGAAATAGTCATAGATTTAGAACTTCGTGGAAACCGTGCAGACATGTTTGGGCTTATCGGTGTCGCACGGGATATTTCCACTGTGTTTAATACGCCGCTTACGTTACCACGCGTAGCCAAGCTTCCCAAAACAAACCCCAAATCACCACTTATAAAAGCAGATAAGTCGGTAGAGGGACTCGTAAAACGGTATATAGGAGTCACACTAGATGTAGTTGTAAAACCATCACCCGATTGGCTAGCCAAACGATTAAAGGCTTATGGCATCGAACCACTCAATAATGTCGTCGATGTAACCAATTACATCATGGTAGAGACCAGTCACCCGATGCATGCGTTCGATGCGCATAAACTAAAAGGAAAGACACTTTTCCTTCGCATGGCCAAAGCTGGCGAAAAATTTGAAACTATTCAGCAGGGAACGACTGTAAAACTGACAGCAGAAGATATCGCTATTTGCGACGATAGCGGCGTCCAATGCCTTACCTGTATCGGTGGCGCCAAAACAAAAGTCACAGATTCTACAACATCTATACTTTTAGAAACTGCAGTCTACGATGGGGGAAATTGCAGGCGCACAGCACGCCGACACAAAATAAGCACAGAAGGCGGTGGAAGACATGAAAAACACCAAGATCCAGAAGAGCTACCATTTACTCTTGCTCGTGCAATCAAACTTTTAGAAGAAATCGCAGAGGGAAAAGTGACAAGTGACGTATCAGACTATTATCCAAATCCTGTTTCGCCAACGATCATTGCATTCAATCCGCTGACTGTTACGAGACTCGTTGGCATATCTATTCCCAACAAAGAAATCATTACAATTCTCAAAAACCTGCAATGCAAGGTTACGTCGAAAAGATCTACCCTCATGGTAACGGTTCCTACATTCCGAACAGACATTCAATATGAAGCGGATATCGTAGAAGAAGTCGTACGCATCTATGGATATGAGAAAATTCCTGTGGAAACATTATCAGGCAAACTGCCTACTGTGGGCACACCAACACACGTATTGTTTGAGGATAGAGTACGGGATGGATTGATCACCATGCAGCTCAATGAGGTTATCACTTCAACACTCATCGCAAACACTCAAATCACACTTTACCAAGAGAGCGGATCATTTGCCACACCGATAACACTCGTAAATGCGCCAGATTCTGGGATAGCGACATTGCGGCCCACACTGTTACCAAACCTAGTTGATTATGCCAAGCGCAGCCTTGGATTCCGCCAAAAACGAATAGCATTATTTGAAATAGGAAAAACCTACGCAAAAGAAAAGAAACACTATGAGGAAACAAACGCCTTAGGACTTATCATGCACGGTGAGCTTTCCACAACCTCGTGGAACAAGCAACCTCGAGCGCTTACCCTCTATGATTTAAGTGGTGTCGTAGAAGGCTTGCTTAGAAATTTGGGTCTTTCCGATGTGCATGTGACCAACCGTGGCACACATCCTAGCATTGATCCCGATATTCAAGGAAATATTACGATTGAAACAAAAGTTATCGGATCATTTGGCCGTCTACATCCGCGTATTGCATCTGCTCTCTCGATCCCTTCAGAAACATTTGTTGCGGAACTGTCACTCTCAGCGCTCGCGGATAGTCCCATGCGCCAGTCACAACCCTACAGTATCGCACCATCTTACCCGCCAATGATGGAAGACATCACATTCGCAGTAACGGAGAACACCAGAGTGGGGGACATCATCACCGCTCTGCGCGCGCTAGATCCTAAAATCCAAGAAGTCGAACTGGTAGACGTATATGAACAAAATCGTTCACTGCGTATCACGTACAGTGACCCATCGACATCGCTTTCTGCGCAAGATGTGCGCCCTATACACGCTCGTATGGTAGATATGCTTAGCACTCAGTTTGAGATTACCATCCAGTAGAGGTTAGGGAGTAGATGTGGGGAACGGCTGATTTATGGAGACCTGAATATCCCGCTCGCTTGTCGCACCTTTTTTATCCGTCGCTTTTATTTTGATCGTGTGTTGTCCGTCGTTTACTGCGATATTTTCCGAGATTGTTTTATTTGATGTTTCTCGCACTCGTGTGCCATCGACAAAAATTTCTATTTTTTCTATATCATTGTTGGAGATAGCTTCTGCTTCAACCGACACATTGCTACTGTTTATTTGCGATTTGTCGGAAGGAGATTTGACACTAAGCACTATCTGATCAGATGATCCTTGATACGTTTCGCGTGGTGCTTTGTATTTGTTATCGCCTTGACTGGCTATCCACGCATCAATACCTTCTTGCCAGCGGTTCTTACCATCCGATGAAACTGGGTCATCTTCATGGAGAACTATAAACGATTTTTCGTCATAATCACCAGTCGCTATTTCGACGTTGCTTGCAAGCTTATTGGAATCTTTACGAGAGATTTTTAACGACTGATAGATCTGCGCTTGAGTGGTAGGCTCTGTCCCTTTTACAAAATACTCTTTCCGTGTGGGATAGCCATCTTTAGGTAACCCTCCACCCATGGCGTCAATTTCTAATTCGATTACATTGCTTGGCCTGTCAAATGACTCATCTGGCAAGTCTTTGATTGCCTCTCGCATAATTCGATTCCAGATAGGCGCAGCTCCGGTTACTCCTGATGCCAATGTTTGGCTCATGGGAGAATTGTCGTTATTTCCTACCCAAGCCACGACCACACGAGACTTCGTGTATCCTGCGGTCCAGTTGTCTCGCTTGTCATCAGTCGTACCTGTTTTTGCTGCAACAGTTTTTCCTGCTATATACAAATACGATTTGAGACCAAAGACATCTTTTCTTGCTTCGTTATCAGAAAGCATGGAGGACATAATATATGCAACACCCGAATCCAACACAGACTTCCCTGAGGTTGGTTTATATTCATAAAGCACTTTACCTTTTGCATCTTGAACCTTCAAAATAGCGACTGGCTCAGACCGCTGCCCTTCGGCGGCAAACACACCAAATGCACTAGCCAAATCAAGCATGTGCACCTCACCACCTCCAAGCGCCATAGAAAGCCCAAGGCGCTTTAGATTGTCATTGGTTGGCTCAAGAGTAGTAAGACCCATATCGTAGGCAATTTTTAGCACTTCACGAGTTCCTACGAGGGCGGTAGTTTTTACCGCTATAGTGTTTATGGAGTTGGCGAGCGCAAATCGCATCTGAGTAAGACCACGAAATTTTCCATCATAGTTTTTGGGGTTATAGTCAGGTTTTGCAGCATCCCCCGATGGATACTTAGTGTCCACATCCATAAGTGCCTGAGCTGCGGTGTACCCTTTGGCCAAAGCGGCAGCATACAATATAGGTTTTATAGAAGACCCCGGCTGTCGCAATGCCTGTGTGACAACATTAAATTTAAATCCAGAGCTATCTGTTGCTGAATAATCTTTCGAACCGACCATGGCTAAAATTTCACCCGTCTTGGGATCCAACACTACTGCCGCACCATTTGATACTTTGAGATTTTTAGCTTTTGCTACCTCTTCTTTTACTGCCAACTGCGCTTTCTCTTGAAGCGTCCAATCGATAGTTGTTGTGACTTTCATGCCTCCAGCGTTTACTGCTTTCTCACCAAATCTTTTTATAAGCAATTCTTTGACGTACGCGACGAAATGTGGCGCACGTAGCGACTCTCCGCCCTCGGCAAACTTCACGGCATCCAATTGTTTTCTGGCGTCCGCCTCTTGCACCGGAGTGATATATCCATCCTCTCGCATTCGACGAAGCACGTGGGTAGCTCGTGGGACATAGGCTTTTTCTTCTCCGGTAAATGGAGAATAATAACTCGGCGACTGAGGAAGTCCTGCCAAAACAACAGACTCAACAAGGCTTAAATTTTTCACATCTTTATTAAAATAATTTTGTGAGGCAGCTTTTACCCCGACTGCGGTTCCTCCATATGGCGCTTCATTGAGATACATGAGAAGAATTTCATTCTTACTGTACTTACGCTCTATTTGTGTAGCAAGCACTGCCTCTTTCATTTTTCGAGGGAGCGTGCGTTCCTGACTTAATAATGCGTTTTTTACTAACTGTTGAGTCAACGTGGATCCTCCCTGACACCGCCTAAGCGCCACACACGCGATCATTCCTCGCAAGATACCTGTCGTAGACAATCCCTGATGTTTATAAAAATCCTTATCCTCGACGGCGACCGTTGCGTCTTTGAGGTACTGGGGGAGATCACCCCATTCAGCTGGGATTCGATCAGCTTCCTGAAAGATGTCATAGAGTCGTTGCCCGTTTCGATCGATAATAACAGTAGAGAGGCCAGTGCTGCGTTGTACTTTATCAGGACGAGGCAAATCTTTGGCATACCAAGCAAATAACAACCCGATAAGCAAAAGAATAACAATAAGTGCGATAAACGCACCGTAGGCAAGCATGCTCCAAAATTTCATGCGCGCAGTTGCGGTACCAAAGTATTTTCTGCGCTGCCGTTCTAGATACATCTCATACATACTCTCCTATTGTAACGAGCAATCAACGATCTGACAAACTTCTATGACTAGAGTGGTCTGCCATGCGCACAGTATGGTATAGTAAAATGGAAATATGGATGCAATAGATATATTACTTACACGCGGTGTCGACACAATATACCCAACGCGCGACGCTTTAGAAAAAGTATTACGAAGCGGAAAAAAACTTAAACTCTACCAAGGGTTTGATCCCACAGGCACTCAGCTCCACGTAGGGCATGCGGTAGGATTTCGAAAACTACGACAATGGCAAGACCTCGGTCACAAAGTTATTTTCTTAGTTGGCGACGGAACGGGCCTAGCTGGTGATCCATCGGGAAAGATGAAGGCTCGAGGACGATTTATGTCTCGAGAAGAACTCCGTGAAAATGCCAAAGCATATCTTATGCAGGCGTCAAAAATAGTAAGATTTGATGGAGAAAACCCTGTAGAAATTCTCTACAACGGCGACTGGCTGACTAAACTTACGCTCGAAGACATCCTCAATATTGCGCAAAATTTCACTGTGCAACAAATGATAGAGCGGGATATGTATCAGGTCCGCATGAAAGCAGGAGACCCGATAAATCTTCGCGAATTTTTATACCCACTTTTGCAAGGCTATGATTCTGTAGCGATGGAGGTGGATCTAGAACTGGGTGGATCTGATCAAACGTTCAACATGCTTGCAGGACGCACATTGGTCAAAAACATGCTCGGCAAAGAGAAGTTTGTTATGACCACGCCACTTCTTGCGGATTCCAAAGGAGTAAAGATTGGAAAAACCGAAGGAAATGTCATAGGACTTACCGATGAACCAATAGATTTTTATCGAAAAATAATGGAGTTAGGTGACGATACAATCATTCCATGCTTTACATTATTGACCGACACGCCTTTAGAAGAAATTGAAATAATAAAAAAGAGTATGGAAAAAAATGTTGACAGTCCAATGACATTTAAACTTAATTTAGCATTTAAATTAACACAATCACTTTTCTCGGAAGCCGAAGCTGCTATCGCAGAATCAGATTATAAAATTAGATATCAAAATAACGACCTACAGAATGCGATTCTTGAGACGGTAAAATTCGAAGATAATGATAATTACATGGACATGTCAGTTAAAGCAGGGTTTGCCAAAAGCAACTCAGATGCTAGGAGACTTATCATATCAGGCGCAACTGGTATCGCAGGTCCAGTCGAGTTGATGAAAACTGTCACCACTAATGCAACAGCAATAGGAAAAACCCTTAAATATGTTGTGACAAATCCAAAAGAAATCCCACCAAAGCATGAAGGTCTTATATTTACTGTTGGGAAAAAAGCAGTTAAAATAGGAAAATAATATGAATTTCTTTCGAAAACACGAAAAAATTTGGAAAGTAATCGTTATCATCGCATCCATTGCATTGGTTGCTTCCTCATTTGTCCCGCTTCTTGCCGGTGGACTACAGTAAAGGCTACTATATAGCCTATAGTATATATTTCTGATATAATTACCTGTCTATGAGTGGCACAAAAGAAGCACTGGTAACATATGTGTATAAACACGCAGGAAAAGACTTATTTACGCTCCACGAAATTGGAGGTAGAGGACTGCATAGACTTGGCTTAGATCTCTATCTCAGCTTCGGCCAAAACCCCGGCGAAGATGAAAAAATTGCACAAAATCTCAGCCGATTGCCCATACAGATCAAAGACAGACTACCCTCATTTATGTATCAAGGTCGATCTATGAATCTTGAGCCAATGCTTGTGGCACACGACAAACGATACATACACTCCGTTGGTTTTACTATTCGATCAAACATACCAGGCCCAGTAAACATATCTCCCGCACGTACACCTATAATCGAGGCTGTTATCGATGGGGTAAAACACTTACATGCTGCCATGGGCGTAAAAGTAGGTAGAGGGGGTTTATATTTACACCTGCTTTCTATCACCGCCTTAACCGCCCAACGTAAAGGCCTTACGTGGTAGCGACCACACGCGTATAATGTCCTCATGGATCTAAATCTCACCTCACCTATACAGTACGTCCCTCGTGTGGGACCTGCTATGGCAAGTAAACTGGATATCCTAGGCATTCATACAGTATATGACCTCCTTACACATATCCCATTTCGCTATAACGATTATTCGGTCATTTCGCAAATTAAACGTGTACAAATAGGGGAGACTGTCACCGTAAAAGCGACGGTAGAATCGATAAAAAATGTTTTCACCAAAACTGGTAAACGCCTGCAGATGGGTGTCGTATCAGATAGTAGCGGAAGTATAGAGGTTACATGGTTTAATCAAATCTACTTGCCGAAACTTCTCAAAAGTGGTGACATTGTGTATCTTTCAGGTCAAGTAGGGTGGTTTGGACCAAAAAAAGTCATGCTTTCTCCTGAATACGAAAAAGTATCAGGTGACCCCGACAATCCATCGCTCCATACTGGAAGAATTGTTCCTGTGTATTCTGAGACAGAAGGCGTGTCTTCCAAGTGGCTGAGGGGTCGCATCGCGTTTCTTGTAAGCGAATGCAAGAATCTTCTTGTCGATACGCTTCCCCCAGAAATTCGTGAACGTCACAAGCTCCTCGCGCTTTCTGATGCCATAGCAGAGATTCATTTCCCGACAACGCTTGAGATGGGAACACTTGCGAGGAGGCGACTAGCTTTTGAAGAGTTATTCTACCTAGTCCTTTCGGGATATGAACAAAAACGAAAATGGCAAACAGAGTTTTCTACAAAACCACTATCACTTTCTGCTAAAACCACCTCTTCAGTATTGCAAAAACTTCCTTTTGAGCTGACTCGCGACCAACAAAATGCAGTATCTGAAATACTGCGAGACATGGCGTCTGAGATTCCTATGAACAGGCTTCTGGAGGGAGATGTCGGGTCTGGAAAAACAGTAGTTGCAGCGATTGCCATGTATGCAGCATTTGCTCACAAACGATCATCGATACTGCTGGCTCCCACACAAATTCTTGCGCAACAACACGCAAACACCCTCACTCAGCTGCTTTCGCAGTACAACATACCAATCCAGCTTATCGTAGGAGGAGTCAAAAATCCCGACACAACAAAGGTCGGTATATACGTCGGAACCCATGCACTTCTTGCTGCTAGCCTTTCATTCCCGCAAGTTAGCCTGATTGCAATCGACGAACAACAACGATTTGGTGTAGCCCAGAGAGGACAGTTGCAACAACAGTATCCCAAAAACGATATGCCACATGTATTGACCATGACAGCCACCCCTATACCCCGCACAATTGCGCAGGTTATTTTTGGCAATCTCGACTTGTCAGTCCTTGCTACCGCTCCACAAGGGAGAAAGCAAATCAAAACATGGGTCGTTCCACAAGAAAAACGAACAGGCGCGTATAGCTGGATACAAAAAGAAATAGAACAACACCAGTCACAATGTTTCGTGGTGTGTCCACTGATAGACGAGTCAGAAACTCTTTCCACGGTAAAAGCCGCCAAAACAGAATATGAACATCTTACGAAAGTGTTTCCAAAGCTTTCGGTAGGGCTCTTGCATGGCAGACTCAAGCCAAAAGAAAAAACAGCTATTTTAGATAACTTCCGCAATAAAAAAATAGATGTACTCGTCAGCACTCCAGTAGTCGAAGTTGGGATAGATATACCCAATGCAACCATCATGGTTATAGAGGCAGCAGATCGATTTGGCCTCTCACAATTACATCAACTCCGAGGTCGTGTAGGGAGAAGCGACTTAGACTCCTATTGCTTATTATTTACCGAAAGCGCGCAGGATCTGACCCTCAAACGCCTCAAAGCTATGGAAACCATCCACAATGGTCCAGAACTTGCCGAGCTGGATCTAGTACTCCGAGGACCAGGAGAAATCTATGGAACCGCCCAACACGGTATACCCAATTTGAAGGTAGCACAAATCACCGATGGCGCACTTATCGCCGAAGTTCGCCGCGCGATACATACACTTACTAGCCACGATTTTACCTTAGAATCGTTTCCCCTCTTGAGGGCAGAGCTAAAACAGAGTAAAATTGCTTCTATAGCGAGTTAACTATGGCACCACTACCGAAACGCAAACATTCGACACGACGACAAGGCAAACGACGCGCAGCGCTGAAATTAACACTGCCACTTTCTATGACATGCGCAAATTGCGGTAGTCTTAGACTTCCACATCGAGTATGTGGCAATTGTGGTTTCTACGGCGGAAAAGCAGTAGTGATAAAAAAGGTGAAGACCAAGAAAAAGTCAAAATAACCTTAAAAGGTGTCACAGGCTTCAAAAAGCACTTTTTGATGCGTTTGATACTTTTGAATGAGTATTCATGAAAACGGCCCAAGATCCTCGACACGTTAGACGCATCAAGCAGATGCAACTTCTATTTAGCTACAGCTTCAGAACCAAAACTACCAAATCTATCGCCCCAATCATCGATCAACTCCCACTCGTAGATGAAGAGATTGTTCGTGCAGCACCAGAGTGGCCAATAGACAAAATATCAAAAATCGATCTTTCAATTTTACGATTGTCGGTATGGGAATTGGCATTTGGGAAAAAAGAACCTCCCAAAGTAGTCATTGATGAAGCGGTAGAGCTTGCTAAATCATTTGGAAACGAACATAGCGCTCAATTTATAAATGGAGTCCTTGGCACCGTACTCAAACACCTATGACACTCGAAGATTTACAGGCTCAAATCGGTATCACGTTCCACGAACAATCACTGCTCAAACAGGCTTTTGTACATCGCTCATATCTTAACGAGTCCAAAGAATTCCTCCACTCTAACGAACGACTAGAATTTCTAGGAGATGCAGTGTTGTCATTTTGCACGTCACAATTTCTATATCGCGAGTATCCCAAATTTCCTGAGGGAATTCTGACCAACATTCGGTCCACATTGGTAAAAACGCAAAGCCTTGGCGATGTTGCCACAACCCTGCAATTAGGAGATTTACTCCTGCTAAGTAGGGGGGAGGAATCGTCGGGTGGTAGGCAAAATGGTTCCTTACTCGCTGACTGCTTTGAAGCACTTTTAGGGGCAATTTATTTAGATCAAGGTGTAGAGGTCGCAACGACATTTCTCTCCACTGTACTATTTCCTAAAACAGCAACGATTATCGAGACAAAAAGCTACGTAGACTACAAGAGTCTACTCCAAGAGCTTACTCAAGGCATAAACAAGCTCTCACCTACGTATAAAGTAGTAAAAAGTGAAGGTCCGGATCATGACAAGGTGTTTTGGGTAGAGGTGGTAGTAGGGGATAAAACCATTGGATCGGGTCGTGGGAAGTCCAAACAAGAGGCTGAACAAAACGCGGCAGCCAGTGGCCTTGAGAAGTACCCCAAAGCGTGATACAATATCCTACATGTTAAAAATTCGTTTAGCACAAACAGGCGCCAGAAATCGACGAATGTTCCGTATCGTTGCCATAGAAGAAGGCAAAAGACGCAATGGGAAACCAGTCGAAATTCTGGGATTTTATAATCCACAAGTCAAACCAGCTGAAATGAAGCTCGATCAAGCACGTGTAGATTATTGGGTATCCAAAGGTGCAGTTGTAACCAATGGTGTCGCCAAACTTATCGTCAAACCTTCATGAAAGATACCCTTCATTATCTTGTCTCTGCTATTGTTGATCACCCTGAAAGTGTCGTTATAGATGAGACCATGGACGGAGAAACCACAGTGCTTACGATTCATGTTCACGCGGACGATATGGGCCAAATTATCGGAAAAAGCGGTCGTATCATAAAAGCAATTCGTGACCTTATGAAGATTATCGCAGTCAAACAGAACTGCTATATAGATGTCACTCTTTTTGAAGAAACACCCCCAGCTGAAGAACCCGCAAATAGCTAATACCAAATTTGTACTGTTATGACTATTTCTATTCTCACGCTATTTCCAGATATGTTTGATGGTCCATTTGGAGCTTCTATTATAAAACGTGCACGCGCCAAAAATCAGATCACACTACAATACTTCAATTTACGAGATTTTTCTACAGATGCCTATAAAAGTGTCGATCATCATCCTTACGGGGGTGGTACAGGCATGATCCTTCGCGTAGATATAGTCGATCGTGCAATTTTGGCAGCAAAAAAATCCGTGCGAGGAAAGAAAGCTCATATAGTGCTTATGGATCCACAAGGAACTCCGTATACACAAGCCAAGGCTCACAAATTCGCGTCAATTGACCATCTAATATTGATTTGTGGACATTACGAAGGAGTAGATGAACGAGTTAGGAATCTCGTATCTGAAGAAATTTCTATAGGTGACTATGTACTCACAGGGGGAGAGATACCTGCCATGGTAATCGTCGACAGTGTGACTAGACTTTTACCAAACGTTTTATCAAAGGCAGACGCCACAATCCACGAGTCTTTCAGCGAAAATCTTTTGGAATATCCACAGTACACACGGCCGGAAGTTTACAAAAACCTATCAGTGCCTAAAGTGTTACTTTCAGGAAATCATAAGGTTATCGATACATGGAGGAGAGAGGAAGCCACAAAAAAGACCATCAACCGAAGACCAGACCTTATGGAGCGAAAGGATTCTGTTTAGCGACGCCTATCGCAGGAAGTGGTAACGCGCCGCCACCTTGAGCTAAGAGAGGAAAGTTGCCAATTTGTACAACCAGAGCCTGCTCTTTTTCGTTAAGAGGGGATATAGCACTTGTTAGACTTCCTAAATTTGTTGGGAATGGCTCATAAAAAGCATTCATTTGCAAATTGACTCGAAGAATTTCATTCTCTTTCGGAAATGATATCGAGAACGTCTTCAAACGAAGTAATCTTCTAACTCTTGAAGCTTGTGCGATAAACTCTTGTATAGCAGATACAGGACCCTCCACTGTCACGCTAAACGGTAACATGTGAGTTCCTAATTGCTTTTCCAATGCGGTCTGCGTCGCGGATCCCGACGCTACACTTCCAACTCCTGAAATATTTTGATCTAATATACCAACCCCTACTTGCGCAGCCAATCCTTCAACCGTGGCAAAAACTGTCGGGAGTGATTTATCTGCAGGCACTGCTGCAAGAACAGTCGCCAAATCAGCGCGTAGTGAATCTTCATCTAGACTATTGAGAAGATCTAATTTTTTTTGCAATACCTCCAACTGAATGGACAACTGACGACCGGTTTCAGCCTGACCGAGAATCTTTCTTGCCGCGGGCAACACGCCGATAAAAACTCCAATGACAGTAAACGCAATAATCAAAAGCGATGTGGTAAGGTCCTGATAGGTGCGAAAAACTTTTGGTACAGATCTTCTCATAATTAAAATATAGGTATAAATGACAGTCCCAGCTGCACAGTCCCGATCTCTCTGAGAGAAAATGAAAGTAATTGTGGACTTCGTAACATTTTTTCGGTCGAAAGATTTATCGTATTGGTTACAATCTGCACGGCTTCGTCGATAGATTGCACTTCTATAATAGTGTTTACTCGCCCCGAATCATCCACAGTAAGCGTCACAAACTGATTCACTGGTCCAATCTGTCCAAGTAATGGAAACAGTTTACCCCAAGGCCGAGCGACATCAAGCGCTTTCTGTGCAACTGTGATTCGCTGTTTTAAAGAAACCACTATCCCTTCCTTTGCTGCTGCGTTTTTCAATTGCTGGGTAATTTGTATTTTTTGTTCCTCCAACCTGCGATATCTACTATTCACAAATAAAAAAGCCAAACCGAGAAATATACCAACACCGAGCAATCCAAGCAAACCCCACCACGCCACAACACGGACTTTGGGTTCTATTGCAGTAATAAATCCCATTGGCCCTGAAACTGCACGCTTGTTGAGTAAGTTTATTTCTGATGACGCCATAAATAATATGAGGATAAAGCAGACTAGGCGAGGATTAATCGCGAAGCGCTAATCCTACAGACACGGTAAATGTCGGACCTTCTGTATCGAGAACATGAAACCTCGCATCTCGGGTGATACCTACCCAAGGATTTGCTAACTGTGCCTCCAGTCCCAAGCTTTGGGCAATATACACTACCATTCCGGGAAGCTTTGCGGTTCCACCAGAAAGCAACACTGCTTCTACTCGTTCATCTTTATGTTTTTCTGTATAAAACGCAATTGCTCGTTTCATCTCACCCACAATTGTATCCATAATTGGTTTTACCGCATTCACAATTTTTCCTTGCAATTTATCCTGCTCTAGTCCATATGTTCGCTTAAATTCTTCTGCTTGAGATGTATTAAAATCTAATCCAGCTACAAGCGCTCGAGAAAGAGCCTCACCGCCCGCTGCGATAGATCGCGTAAATGCAAGAACCCCACCTCGTAATATAGCCAAATCTGTCGTTTGCGCTCCTAGCGATACAAGAAGCACTGCGTTCTTTACTGTCGCTACCGATCGCACGAGCGCTCTGGAGGTCGCAATAATTTCTGTTTCTGCAGCTACGGGAATTAACTCAGCAAGTTCGATAATAGATAAATATTTCTCCAGTAATGTTTTGGGGCAGGCCACGAGCAACACATCCATTTTATCTGTACCCGTATCTTTTGCATCTCGGAGCACAGAGTAATCTACATTGACCTGATCTAGCGGAAGTGGAATGTACTGCTCAGCTTCCCAAGAAATTGCGCTTGTTAGTTCTCTAGACGACAATGCGGGCACCTGAATAACCCGCGTAAACACTTGCGACTCAGGTAGGGCTAATGCTACAGAGCTTGATTTGGCACCTGTATCATGAATAAGTTGTCGTATTGCTGCAGCTATGGCTTGCTTATCCCCATCAAGTGGGGAACTTAGCGCCTTGGGTGGCGTAGGTATACTTCCTGCTGCAATCAGTGTGTTTGTTGATCCAGACTTCGCGATCTCTATAAGTTTTATACTATGCGATCCTATGTCTAAGCCGAGTAATGATTTCATATGGGCAGTTTCCTAAAAAGCAACATCTATCATCAGTTATGTCCAAATGACGATTGACTAAATATAACATTATCGAAAATACTTCCTGCTGTTCTATATTGTTGATACACAACAACCTTACGAGTTACCCCAGAGGCTGCTTTTCCGACAGACTGGATCAACTTTCCTTGCTTAGGCAATGCAGTCAGTCCAGAGTCTACCGCGATGGTAGTATCAGCATATTCAGGTCGAAGCCTCAGTTCAAGCAACGTATCTTGATTTACCCCTGAAAGGGAAATTCCTAACGCTGCAAAATCTACTGACACCTGATAATAATTTCCTAATCCACACCCATTTACCGCGCCTACTCCACTAGTAAAGTTGTTACTACGATTTGTGGCATCAGGATCGTAGGCAAATTTTACTACTTTATAACTTCCATCTGTGCCTTCCTTATACAACACTGTGCCAACAATCGCAGGGATAACCAACTCCTGACTCCAACAAAGATTTAATGTATTCGTTCTATACGAACTTGTTTCGTCTAGCGTACCATCGTCATTGTGGTTTACCAACCATAACGTTTCGGTGACACCTTGAGGTGTTTTGCGAGCGATCTGATAGACTCCAGTTGCGCCTCCAACTACACCCACCGATACGTCATAGGTTATTCCGCTACCTGCAGTGAGAACCTGTGGACTACCCGTGCCAAGACCAGTAAGAAGCGCTTGTTCGACTCCCGCCTCGGCTGCACTAAATGCCCGCGACGAATCCTCTAGTTGATTCGTCATTGAAACGTCCAACGTAGATCTTCCGATCAAAGAAAGTCCAATGGTGGTGGCTATGGTAAGCACCAAAATTGTGATCAAAAGCATTTGACCAGATTGAGCCGATTTTTTAATACCGTAAGACATATACATATTCATTGTAGAGAACCAGACGGATGTTTGACAAGTGCCGTTACCGTATAACATTCCTTGTCGTTACGGTCGTCTGAAATGCAGCGCTAAACGCATCATAGTCTACATGCGAAAGGGTAAACGATATGGTGAGACTGTTGGGCACAGCAGTTCCTCCTTTGCATACGAAGGTAAAGGTAGACGTTGTGCAAGTAGCCCCAAGGGTCACGTTTGTTGAAGTCAAATACTCAGTTTGCGATGCACTTACCGAAGCCATGCGTGCCACTTCACCGTCATCTACACACGTAAGCGTCGTCGTGTTACCATCTGGATTTACTATCGCAATCGACGTACTCTCTACTCCAGCTGAATCACATATAGTACTCAAGGACTGTGCATTCTGAATCATACGCGTAAGAGACTCTTGTGCAAAATCACCGTTTTGTTTTACCTCTTTTAAGAGCTCTGTTCGTTTATTTGTTTTTAGGGTAGTAAAAAATATCTGACTCAATACCGTGCTCATAAGTGCGATCGCAGCAACTGTCACAATCAACTCGAGTAGTGTAAATCCTGAAATATTTGGTGTACTGTTTGATTCTTTTTTCATACATCCTACTTCCATTGTGTTAAATACGTATCTAGTTGGCTATGCAAAACTCGGCTACCATCTTGCCAACTCACATCCACTCCAACAACCACGATGGGGTCATTCCACGTCAAATCGACTGTACGGGTAAATATACCATCCAATGGAACGCATGTTCCATCAACTGGAGTCCACACACCTTCTTTGCTCAGACACCAAGATTTTGATGTTGACCCTGTATAGCCTAAAAATGTGTCCCATGGGCTTGTATCTCGAATTTGACGAGTCATCTCTATAGCTTCTTGTGCATATTTCACTGCCCGACTACGATTTCTACTTGCCTGACTAAATCGAAGTGAAGACGTCACTGCGACGACCAATCCCAACATAACAAACACAACAACACCAATCGAAATGATCAATTCAAGGAGAGTCTGCCCTCGCTGTTTTGCTAATTTTCTCATAAAATGAATGTACCTACTCTGAATCACTTATATCGCCACCACCAGATACTACGAGTGTATACGACGCAAGTCCATTGGTAAGCACTAACGATTGTCCAGACTGTAATGAAGTCGATCGAGTGAGCGGTAAAAAGGTGAAAGTTGTTGGGGTAGGGGAGAACGTTATATCAGAAGGTAAGGTTGTATCTATGGAAGTTCCCACTGCCCCCTCAGTACACACATGAACGATCGAATAGGTATTAGAAGTAAAACTCACTTGCATACCCGAAAATGTTGTACATCCTGAAGATGGCTTTTCTGCTGAAAGAGATTTAGTCTGAGCGAAACGCAAATTAGCTTTTAAATTTAAACCGGCTTGTCGTAATCGCTCTCGTTTATTAAACGTATTATATGCAGCTATGGCAAGTCCAAATACTATCGATATAATTGCAATAGAAATAATTAGTTCAAATAACGTATATCCAGTTTGTCGATATGTATCGTGACGTATGCGAAAGGCGGTCATGGATTTTTTATACCAAAGGATTGTCCGGTATACGGTGTACAGGTATCAGTAGGATTCTCCGTTTCTAGCAATGAACTTATACAATACCCATAGTATATGCCATTCGCAATATCAGTAGCCCGATACATGTATGGCTGAGAGGCTCCTTGTGGATCCGAAGGGATAGCAAGGATATAGGTTGTTGCAAGAGCTGTTGAAAGATCAGACGCCGCTGTCCAACTGCCTGCTCCAGCACTTGGGTATGACGAATTGTCAGCTCGATACATTTCGAGAGCAGAACGTAGTTGCTCTATGTCGCTTTTTCGTTTTGTATCACGAGATTGTTTGTTTATCGTGGAATAAGAAGCTATGCCAATCGCAATAAGAATTGCGATGATTGAGACAGTAATCAAAAGCTCCATGAGGGTAAAACCTGATTGGTAAACTTTTTTTTTCAT
The DNA here is from genome assembly GCA_964639945.1 of uncultured Gammaproteobacteria bacterium. GTDB lineage: Bacteria > Patescibacteriota > Microgenomatia > UBA10105 > UBA927 > UBA927. Next base: position 26,227 of record CAZXHY010000003.1, on the reverse strand, counting down.
ACGAGACTGTACCACAATTGATACAATTGTTGACTAAACATTAACGCACCAACTGTACCTAATATTAAAAATGGACCAAAGGCTAGTTTTGTTTTTAAGCCCGCACGCTTTCCTACCATCAGTATGACACCGACAACTGCACCGGTCAAGAAAGCTATATATAACGCTAATACAATATCTGGAAACCCTAAAAATAACCCCAACGCACCCGCAAGCTTCACATCGCCAAACCCCATGCCTTTCTCACGAGTAATCCACCAAAGAAAGTAAAATAAACCAAACGCCACCATCGCAGAAACGATGCCAATGGGTATACGGTCAGGAGCGTTTGTATATTGAACTGCACTCGCAAGAAGAATAAGCACGATTGCCCCATCAGGAATAAGTTGGTATAAAACATCGGCCACAACTATTGAAAGCGCTGCTGAAGCAAAAAGGAGCAATCCAAAAAATCCGGCAACGTCACTAAGCGAGGAGATTGGCCCCCAATACCACGCAATGAATCCAAACAGTATCGCATTCGCGGCCTCAATAATCGGATATTGCAAACGCAACTGCTTTCGACACCTGCGACAACGGCCACGCTGCAGTACATACGAGAGCACTGGAATGAGCTCAAACCATCGAAGTGGTTTCTTGCAATGATCACAATGTGATCGTCCCCACAAAACAGACTCATCCAGAGGTGCTCGATCTATCAAAACATTCAAAAAAGACCCTACAACAAGTCCAACGATACAGATCAAAAGAATCCACATATGTATCTAGTCTCACAGGGAGGACCTGTTATTGTCAACCGCCGCTCTTGCCAATATTAGATTCTCTACGGTACACTCTTGGGCACATGAAACAATGGAGCAGCGATATACTAGCAATATTTGGAATAACAACCGCGGTTATAATCTTTTTCTTTCGACTATTTGCCCCAATTCCACAAATTGTCGCCACACAAGATCTCGGCAGAAGTGATGCGTGGCATTTCAGTTTTGCGACAAAATTCGAGCTTGGTAAAGCACTGCACGAAGGAAAACTCCTGACGTGGAAAAGCACCATCGGCGACGGCTTTCCTCTTCTTGCTGAAGGGCAAACTGGAATATTCTACCTTCCTAACACTATATTTTTTTCTATATTTGATGCGGTTTGGGCATACAACCTGATTATTGTCCTTGCGTTTAGCATGATAGGGGTAGGCATGTATTGTTTTGTTCGGATAATCGGTTTCTCGCCACTTGCGGCATTCTTCGCAGGAATTACACTTACATTTTTTGCATATCCTATGCTACAACTTCCACATATCACATTGCTTCAGGCAACCAGTATTATGCCATTCTTGCTTGCTACAACGGTACGTATTACCCAAAAAGGTTGGTTCCCATGGGGATATATTTTTGCATTCCTATTAACTCAACAAATTTTCTCAGGATTTCCGCAAGCCACATTTCTCACACTTGTCACAAGTTTAGCTTTTATACTTTGGCATGCGGTCACAACGCATACATATAAAAACATTCTCTACATTATCACCGCGACAGCATTAGGGATGGGGATGGCACTGGCACAACTAGTGCCCTCATGGGAATTTCTCAAAGCAAGTGCATTTCCTCGTGGATTTACCTATCAGAGTGCCACACAGTATTCATTTGCATCTATGGATCTTGAAACGCTTATCAATCCATTTGCTATAGCAAATAATAAATATGCTATTTTTCCTGAAAAATTCTTACTCGCTGGCAATATCCCTTGGGAAAACACTATATACATGGGAATCTTTCCTCTAGTGTTGTTATTGTTTGCACTACTTACAACGCGCAAAGTCTTGTATGTAAAATTTTTCGCTATCGTGGCAGGAGCGTCCTTACTGCTTGCTGGTGGAAGACATTCCCCGCTATATCTCATCTACACGCTCTGGCCACTAACTCTATTTCGCGTTCCATCGAGATTTATCTGGCTTTTTTCATTCTTCCTTATTGTAATCGCAGCTAGCGCTGTGGACTGGCTAGATCGTCGCAGCAACGCTCGTCATAAAATTATTATTCTTGTCATCATTCTTGTTCATGCAATACAACTCATGCACACATGGTGGTCTTACCAATTATTTGTTCCAGCACACGAATGGATACAACCTCCCGAGATCATCAATCATTTACAATCAGGGAGAGTTTTCACGATTGGAGAAGAGAAGGTTCAACAAGAACTTTTTGCCACCAAAGGCTGGGTAGACCCAAAGCCATATTTTGAACTGCGCAATGGAGTAGCGCCACTGAGCAACATGCTTTGGGATATACCCCAGCATGGAATATATGCAGGAAGATTTTTACTTCGCCCTACAGTCATAGATCAGTTATTAAATATGCAGGAAATCAGCATAAAATCTGGCCATGCTACGATGTCCGCAACAGCACACTCACTCCTAAATATGCTGTCGGTTACCAATATCATCTCATTTTTTCCGCTCACACATCTTGGGCTCACCCACACATACTCACAAACGAACCATGGAATCACCCTAGAGCTCTACCACAATACGAACGCGTTACCGAGAGCGCGTTTTGTATCGCAAGTTGTAACAGCAGATACGGTAGAGCGAGTAGGTGCGCTGTTTCAAGAATCTACGTTTGATCCCAAAAAAACAGTAATTCTCGAAAATCATGAGTTTATCAAAAACCCTCATCTTTCAACATTTCTCACGCCAAGTATACAAAACCCCCTTGCGTCATCATCTGCAACCATCAGCATTGATCAGGATACGAAGGTAGAAATCACAACATCCAACGCAATAGACGCGATGCTTGTTCTTGCTGACACAAGCTACCCCGGTTGGATTGCAAAAATCGATGGCGAGCCTACACATATATTCACAGCAAACTTCACACAACGCGCTGTTTTTGTGCCACAAGGCACACACACCGTTACGTTCACCTATGAACCTGAGAGTATAACGTATGGAATCTGGGGGACTCTGGGGTTCACATTGCTTACAACTGCTCTAATGGTGTTTCAGATTTTTTCTGCACGGCATCGTACCGAAAAAAAAGTGCCGCCGCCCGCGAAGCGTCGCGTAAACAATCACGGTAAATAATCCCTTCGTACTTTAGGAGTTCCTGATTGGGAGCAGCTGCATATGATTCACTCTCGCGCAAAGACCCAAGCGCCTCATGACAGTTTCCCATCATAGCCTGCGTCATACCAAGTTTTATATATGCATCTTCGCTTTTGCCGTCTGATCCGTACGAAATAGCCTTTTCGAATTGTGCACGTGCAAGGAGCAAACGACCACTTTGACCTAGCACTTCCCCGTACGAAACAGCAGCGGAGGCGTACTCATCCAAAACATTCGAAAGCATAAGATGATGATATCTACCCAATATGCCTTGTGTCGGATTGTGAAATTGTGCCCACAATACAGCGTTATCTTGTACCACATCCTCTGGGGATTGTTTTTCTGAGGCCGGAACCAATACATACAATAACCCATTAGGCAACCATTCAAATTCTGGGCGCAAGGGAAACAATGAATTGGTAACTATTGGGCGAAGTGCGGAATTTTTGTCAATAAATTCTTGTAGAAAATCCCCAGAATCTGGTGGCATAACTAAATCTGGAAACAGTTGTTTGAGTACATACTGATAATCTGGTTGTTGTAGTCGAGAAAACTGAATCACTATAGTATCAGGACGCATATATAAACCATACCGGACATATTGAGTGGTAAAAAGCGCAACGTCGTGAACAAGCAGCACGATCGATCTGGGCGGTGCGCTGGACAATATATCGACAGCAAAATTTTCTGCTGTTTTATCTGTTGCTAGCCCCACAAATCTCCACACGGAAATGGCACCAAGCATGACAGGGTAGAGTAGTGCAGCGACAAGAAAAATAGTAATAATCGATTCCTTGGATTTGGCGCGAATCCCAGATAGATAGCTCACAAGCTTCTGAGCTGCCGCATATGCCCCCACACCGATTATGGGCGCTACCAACACATAACTTGATAACATAAATCTCTCATAGGTTCCTAAAGTAAATCGTCCACCCAGCGGGAAACTTGCGTAAAAATAAAATCCCGGACCTATGCTAATGAGGGCTAGTATCCACGCCGCAAGGAAATTGCGGTTATATTTCCACACCCAAAGCATTCCTGCTACAAGTAGCGCTAGTCCAATATACGAAAAATCTAACAAGAAAAAATCTCCATACGCACGGATGCTCAAGAACCGTTGATACATTTGCGTCCCTGCGGCAGCACTCGACATGAACGTTCCATAATCTGCACGACTAATCAGCCGTATAAACTGTCCAAGGGTGACGGCATGATCCCAGTTGACGATACTCGTCCCGCGTGCTGCTATCGGGATATATATGTATGGAATAAGACCCAAAACAAACACTCCGATCGCATAGACTCGCCCGCGAAGGTCCAATCTTCTATCAAGTCGCAGTGAGACAGCTGCATATACCCACGCAGGAAGAAGGAATAAAATGATAGGATGATGTGAAAGCGCAAATCCCCATACACCCGACGCAAGAATCAGCCATCGGATATTTTTATCCGTCATAACTCTATAGAGCAAATACAATAGGAGAGAAACAAATAGATCATGCAACCCAAACACCTCAGGAGTTAACGTATAAAGTACAAAAAGATAATTTCCAGCCAATACAAGCGTGGCAAACAAAGCAACTATGTGCTTGCGGACAATCGCATACGTAAGCACATACACCACATATAAAACAATCGCATGTGAAAGAGATGACACGAGCGTGACCCGCCAAACAGGGGTAAATGCTGGTAAGTGAGACGCAAACCAACCAAGGGCTGTGTAGAGCGGGTACCCTGGGGGGTGAGGGACGCCCATGGTCACTGCTGCGGTGACTAAATCACCACTATCACCACCGTATATACCTTGCGCCTGATACACGCACGAGAGAATAAAATATACAATGCTGATAGACGCTGCCTGTATCATGAAGCTATTGTAAGCAGGCAAGAATTATTTTTACTGGATACAGAAGAAGCAGGTAAGTGATGTGCCACCTGCGCCTTTACATGCTGCACCGTATCCTGTGGATGTACCGGCTGACATGTCGTATACCGTATTTGGATCAGCTTGAAATGATTTGGATTCAGGCATGAAACATACCGATAATGTTTCTGATGTTGGTGAGTAAACTTTTATTTTGTTCAAATTACCCGTGCCTGCTAACTCTTGGAATCGATTTTTCAATTCTCCCACTGCAACAAGCTCAGTTAAAGAACTTGTAAAATCAGAATATACACTTCCACTAACAACGTTTGTCGTTGTTGCGGTATTCCAAGGGAAATATCCTTTTATAGCATAGTAGCGCAAATTTGCATTATAGAATTCTGATACTGTGTTACGAAGAGAAGTGTCGCGACCCTTTTTCAATTGTTCGAAAGGATCGATAGTGGCCAAAAGTCCGACAGCCAATGCGCCCAAAAGTGCGATAACGATAAGAAGCTCGATCAATGTAAAACCTTTTTGTAGTTTCATAAAATAAATACCTCTATATACTGGTGTATCATAGCCGAAAAAGTATTGTCAAGGCATCAAACAATTATTTAAACTGACTTGTCAGATTATAAATAGGTGTTATGACTGATATGACAATAAATCCCACCCCCACACCAAGCACCACCATGATAATTGGCTCTATGGCAGTTGTCAGTCCCTTCACTAAATTTTCTGATTCGGATTGAAAATATTTAGAAAGCTTCAATAACGTATCGTCCAGCTTTCCTGTTTCTTCTCCTACTTTCATCATTTGCGAAACGATGACAGGGAATACGGGATATTCTGAAAACGTTTCACCTAGTGGAAATCCTCGCTCAACTTTTTTGGAAATATTGACAATAGCGTTTCGGAACAACACATTTCCCAACGCATCTTTCAGTATGTGTAACGCATCCAAAAGACGTATGCCACTGGTTATAAGCATTGATAACGTTCGAGTAAACTCGACGAGAATAATTTTTTTCTGCAACTCTCCAAATAAAGGAACTTTCAAAATAATCGTGTCCACCACAAGTTCGCCCGTCGTAGTTTTTCTCCATTTGTTAAACGCATAATATCCACCCACTGCAGCGGCAATCACGAGCCACCAAAAATTCACAAAAAACGACGACATGCTAATCAATAATTTCGTAGACCCCGGAAGCTCCACACCAAAATCACTATACAGCTCGGTAAGTTTCGGAATGACCACAGTCATCATGATCATAACGACGACACCCATACCAACCACGATAATAACCGGATATATCATGGCCCCAGAAACCTTACTTTTAAAATCACGTTGACCTTCCATGCTGTCTGCAAGCCTTGTCATAACTTGATCTAGTTGCCCAGACGACTCTCCAGCTCGCACCAACGCGATATATATGGGTGGAAAATATTTAGGATATTTAGCAAGCGAATCTCCCAAATTTCCTCCACTTACTATCTGATGTTCTATATCGGCAAGTACGGATACAAATACTTGACTTGTGGTTTGCGCGCGAAGAATAGTGAGCGCCTCAGGAAGTGAAAGACCAGCCACAACCATTGTGGCTAATTGCCTCGTAAAGTTAACAATCTCGCCAAATGGGATACCTCGTTCATATTTGGTGGTAACAGACCCTATCCCACGTCCGCCACGAGATTCAGTAAGCGCCGTTATAAACAACTGCTTATCATGAAGTAATTTTGATGCTGCTTCTTGATTCGGTGCTTCTACTAATCCTTTTACGGTTTGTCCGTCTTGAGATCTAGCCTTATAAGAAAAAAATGGCATATATTATGGAGCTCCTTGTTATGCAATAACTGTTTTAATCAATCTCCCAAGCTCCTCAGGACGAATTGCATACGAGGAGGCGACATCAATGCTTATTTTTCCTGCCTTTACCAAAGCCGCTAGTGCCGCCTCAAGAGTCACCATGCCAAATTCTGCTGATGTTTGAATGATATTGTCCAGCTGGTGCGTTTTTCCTTCACGAATAAGTGTTTTCACAGCAGGAGTAGCGGTTAAAATTTCAGCGACAGGCACGCGACCACCAGCAACAGCTGGGATCAAACGCAATGAAAGGATTCCCTCGAGTGCACTCGAAAGCTGTAGTCGCACTTGCGTTTGTTGATTTTCAGGAAACACGTCCACAATACGATCTACTGTTTGTGCTGCGGAGTTTGTGTGAAGTGTGGCAAAAACCAAATGACCAGTTTCGGCAATCGTCAGTGCTGCTTGAATAGTCTCAAAATCTCGCATTTCTCCGATCAATACAACATCTGGGTCCTCTCGCAATACTGAGCGTAGTGCAACATTCCAAGAATGAGTATCTCCATGCATTTCTCGCTGAGACACCAACGACATCGCAGCGGGATATACATATTCGATAGGATCTTCGATGGTGATAATGTGCACACCTTTAGTTTGATTGATAGAATTTATCATCGCCGCAAGCGTTGTGGATTTTCCGTGCCCAGTGGGTCCTGTGACAAGGATAAGTCCCTGACGAAGTTTTACAAATTCCCGACAAATATTTGGCAGTCCCAATGCGTCAATTCCTTTAATTTTTCCGGGTATCAAACGAAAAGCCGCAGCAACAGAATTTTTCTGATAATATGCGTTGACACGAAAACGACCTGCAGGAGTACCCAACGAGTAATCGATTTCTTTATTCGTGGCAAAAATATCTTTTTGCTCAGGAGAGAGCGTAGACTCGACAAGCGCTAATGCTTGTTCATTATTGAGGACAGTCGATCCAGCAACCGGCAAAAGCACTCCGGACACGCGCAACATCGGCTGGAATCCTACAATTAAATGCAGGTCTGACGCCTCTAGTCTCACCGCTTCCGAAAAAAGAACATGTATATCCATAGTTAGTCTTGTGCCACTCGCAACACTTCCTCAAGCGTTGTAGTTCCCTCAAGCGCCTTTAGATACCCATCCTGCTTCATAGTAATCATTCCGTCTTTAACCGCTTGATCTTCAATCTCTTTCATAGTCGCCCGCGATAACGTCAATTTACTCACAGCATCAGATACCGGAAAAAGTTCAAAAACGCCGACACGACCCAAATAACCAGACCCAGCACACGTCTCACACGACACATCATTTGAGACACCTTTTCCTCGATACAGCCTCATGGGTTTATCAGTTGGCCATAGCGATCCAACAACTTTTTTTATGTCATCGATGACAGCCCCATCGGGTGTATATTCTTCTTTGCAGGTCGGGCAAATCTGACGAGCAATACGCTGTCCAGCTACAGCATTGAGTGCAGATGCCACCAAAAATGGCTCCGCTCCCAAGTCTATAAGACGGGGGATAGCACCAGCGGCATTATTGGTATGCAGAGTCGAAAACACTAAATGACCAGTAAGAGCTGCTTGGATAGCCAACTCTGTCGTTTCTTTATCACGAATTTCTCCTACCAAAATAATATTTGGATCTTGTCGCAAGAACGAGCGTAATCCTGTAGAAAAGGTAAGTCCTGCCTGAGGATTAATCTGTACTTGATTGATCCCGCTGATCTGATACTCGACCGGATCTTCAAGCGTCATAATATTCACTTTTGTATTATTCAATATAGCCAAAATAGAATAAAGCGTTGTTGTTTTACCAGATCCCGTAGGACCAGTGATCAAAATAATCCCATGTGGACGACTTATGCCGTCCTGTAGATTGCGCAACGCAAGTCCCCGTAACCCTAGATCGCCCAACGTAGGTATACCACCTGATTTTTTTAACAAACGCATAACAATCTTCTCTCCGTGCACGGTAGGCAAGGTAGAGACACGAAGATCCACCTCACTCTCTCCCATTTTGAAGTTAAACCGACCGTCTTGAGGAATACGTTTTTCGTCTATTTTCATTTCTCCTAAAATTTTTATACGAGAAACCACAGCTTCATGCAGCCTTCGGGGGAGCACAAGTCGTTCCTGTAGAATACCGTCTACTCGATAACGCACACGAGATTCACCCTCTTGGGGCTCTATATGTACGTCACTTGCACGTATCCGGATTGCCTGCTCAAGAACTGCAGACACAATTTGTGCGATAGGTGCTTCACGAATAACCTCGCCTAACTTTCCAGCTTCGTAGGTTTTGATCGACGGTGCTGTCTCTTCAAGCGCTGCAGTCACGTCTGCACCAAGATTTTGGGTATAGAGCTCCTCTATGGCGCTTGCTATGTCATCAGCCAATGCCATGTGCGGCTTAATCGGTCGACCAGATTTTTTCTCCAAAAATTCGACAATCTGAAAATCCAAAGGATCTAGCATGGCAACAGAGAGCGCTCCTTTGTCACCGGCTTCCAGTTCGTATGGAACCAGCGTATATCTGCGTGCTACAGGTTCAGGAATAAAATTTACCACATCTGGTGTAATTGCACGCCCACCCAATGTCACAAATGGAATTCCGAGTGATTCTGCACGAGCGCGAGAAAAATCTTCATCACTTACGAAGCGTTTTCGTTTCAAAAGCTCCTCCACGGATTCACCCGTGTTAAGAGATTGTACGCGAATGGTATCGGCTATATCTTGCGATAGCTTCTTTGCAGTAACTAACGCGCTCAATATATCTTGGGCAGTAGCTGGCATATATAAAAATCGTCAACTGTAAACTATTCTCTATTAATAGTATTATTCACACTGAGGATTATTGCAAGGGTAATCCATATACTCAAACTAGCCTATGCATTCATATATAATACGTGGAGGAACTGATACCCAGAGGGACGCATCTGCCGCAATACTTACAAAAGAATGGAACATACACCCATTCGATGTGCTTCGCCTAGAAGCTGAAGAAAATTCAGTAAGCATTGCACAAATTCGAACGTTTATCTCATCGTTACAACTTAAACCCAGTCAATCATCACTCCATGCCGGCATCATTCCACACGGAGAACTTCTTAGTGCAGCTGCATCCCAAGCACTACTTAAAACACTTGAAGAACCTCCAGAAACAGTACGTATAATCATCAGCGTCCCAAACACTTCTGTGCTTTTGCCTACCATCATTTCGCGATGTCAGGTGATATCGATCGCGACAGCGCCCTCCTACACCGATACAGAATTGGAATTAGCATGGAAAGAGATAACGGCGCTCCAAGAGGCAAGTCGCGGAGAAAAACTGCGCATATGCGCGACACTCGGTAAAACAAAAGAAGAACTATCCGAATTCTTATCTCGTTCTATCGCCGCAATTCGCTCGCATATGCTCAATTCGAAGGAAGCAAATTTACATGATGCAACCCTCCTGCATAGACTGCTTACAGCGAAAAAATATGAAGGAACAAATATAAATTTGTCTCTCTATATCGAACATATATTTATAACTGCAAATGATGTAAATATTATGTAGACAAGCCTGTGGATGTTGTGTACAATGGTTTTATAGCCCCCGACATGACCGTCGGGGTTGTCTTTCAAACTGATACTAAAGTATGGCAGATAAATATACAGCAGAACAAATAGTCGTCCTCGAAGGGCTTGAGCCAGTCCGTAAACGACCAGCCATGTATATTGGCACCACTTCACTTGCTGGAGTACAGCATTGTCTCAATGAAATTATCGATAACTGTATTGATGAAGGGCTTGCTGGATTTGCAAAAAATGTTTGGATAACAATAAATAAAGACGGTTCAGCAACAGTGCGCGATGATGGTCGAGGTATTCCGGTAGACAAAGTACCCAAGTACAACGTTTCTGCACTAGAACTGGTCCTTACAAAATTACATGCAGGAGGAAAATTTGAAGGAAAAGCATATAAAATCTCAGGTGGACTTCATGGAGTAGGAGCATCGGTTGTAAACGCGCTTTCCAGTTGGCTCAAAGCCGAAGTACATCGAGACGGGAAAATTTGGGAACAATCATTTAAACGCGGCAAAGCAGATGCGCCTATAAAATCTTCAGGAAAAGTTACAGATACCGGTACAATAATTTCATTCATGCCAGATACCGAAATATTCAAAGATGGCATAGACCTAAGTTTTGAAACGGTAAAAAAGCAAGTCAGAGACCGTGCCTATCTTATCGCTGGACTACACTTTCATCTTATCGATGAACGTAGTGGAGAACACGCAAACTATTACTTTGAGGGTGGTATCAAATCTCTCGTCTCTGCGCTAAACCGCAACAAAACCATACTTCATGATCCTATCTTTATCTCAAAATACACAGAAGAAATGTCTGTCGAAATAGCCTTACAATACAATGACAGCTTTTCTGAGACCGTCGAGTCATTCGTCAACGTCATCCCAACTCCAGAAGGTGGTACACACCTTACAGGTTTTCGCATGGCGCTAACTCGTGTGGTAAACGATTATGCGAAAAAAATTAGCACAGCAAAAACCCTCAACGATACAATGATCGGGGACGACATGCGAGAAGGACTTACCGCGATCGTCTACATGAAAATACCATCCATGGACTTGCAGTTTGAAGGACAAACCAAAGGAAAGCTGGGGAATGCTGAAGTACAACCATTTGTCCAAGCGGCAACCAAAGAAGCACTAGAGGTATATTTTGAAGAAAATCCAAACGATGCTCGACGTATCGTCGAGAAAGTCTACCTCGCAGCCCGTGCGCGTATGGCAGCCAAGGCAGCGAAAGACGCAATCATCCGAAAAGGTGCTCTAGAAGGAGCCAGTTTACCTGGAAAACTTGCTGACTGCCAAGAAAAGGACCCAAGCATTTCAGAAATATTTATTGTTGAGGGGGACAGCGCAGGTGGAAGTGCAAAACAAGGGAGAGACCGTAAATTTCAAGCAATTTTACCGCTTAAAGGAAAAATCCTAAATACCGAGAAAGCGCGTCTCGACAGAATCATAGAATTCGAAGAAATTAAAGCATTGATCATCGCTCTTGGAATGGGTATATCAGAAACACTAAACCCAGACAAACTTCGGTACCATCGCATCGTCATCATGACCGATGCAGACGTCGATGGTGAGCATATCTTGACGCTTCTGCTTACCTTTTTCTTCCGTCATCTTCCCTATGTCATTGAAAAAGGGCATTTGTATATAGCTCAGCCTCCATTGTTTAAAGTCACATTCGGCAAAAATAGTTATTATGCATATTCTGATGAAGAGCGCGATGCAGTGGTCAAAAAATATAGTGCAGACTTCAAGACTCCACCGAGTATCCAACGATACAAAGGTCTTGGAGAAATGAACCCAGAACAGCTTTGGGAAACGACCATGAATCCAGCCAATCGCATCATGCGACAGGTCATGATGGAAGACTCTGTCGCAGCAGATCAAGTGTTTTCCATGTTAATGGGTGATGAAGTTCCACCACGCAAACGATTTATTCAAACGCATGCAAAAACAGCAACGCTCGATATATAATATATTGTTTTATTCAAAGGAGGCATATGAACCTATCTAAAATTAAAGCAGGAAAAAATCCACCACAAGACATAAATGTCATCATCGAAATCCCAGAAGGATGTATGGTGAAGTATGAGATGGATAAAGAGGCAGAAATTATCATGGTAGATCGCTTTGTCCGTACCACCATGGGGTACCCAGCCAATTATGGATTTGTACCAAACACAATGAGTGGAGATGGGGACCCCGTCGATGTCATGGTGCTTTGTAGCCAACCACTACACCCCGGAACTATGGTGAACGTGGTTCCGATTGGACTACTTGAGATGGAAGATGAATCTGGGGTTGATGCGAAAGTGGTCGCAGTTCCCACCGAAAAATCTGATCCACTCTATGGCGTCTGGAAGGATGTTTCTGATATCCCAGAACCGATAAAGGCCAAAATCAAACACTTCTTTGAACACTACAAAGAATTAGAAGCAGGGAAATGGGTAAAACTCAAGGAATGGAAAGGCCGCGCGGTGGCAGAAAAAGAAATAACAGACGGTATAGCCGCACATCACTAAACAACTATGGCAGCAATAGGGAAAATTCAACCATCTGAGATAGTCGCAGAAATGCAAAAGTCCTACATGGACTATGCTATGAGTGTCATCGTAGCACGTGCACTTCCTGATGTGCGAGATGGGTTAAAACCCGTACATCGCAGAATTCTCTTTGCCATGCACCAAGTAGGATTGCATCACAGTGCAAAATATAGAAAAAGCGCAACAGTGGTTGGAGAAGTTCTTGGAAAGTATCACCCGCACGGAGATTCCTCGGTCTATGATGCCATGGTGCGCTTAGCACAGCAATTTTCGATGCGATATCCACTGGTTGACGGCCAAGGAAACTTTGGATCCATAGACGGAGATCCACCAGCTGCCATGCGGTACACAGAAGCAAAGCTTGCGGCAATAGCCGACGAGATGCTTCTCGACATCGAGAAAGAGACGGTAAGTTTTTCTCCAAACTTTGATGGGTCCATAGAAGAACCGGATGTACTTCCTGCCAAACTTCCAAACCTACTTTTGGCTGGAAGTGAAGGTATCGCAGTCGGTATGGCGACAAAAATTCCGCCACACAACCTGACCGAAATTATCGACGCGATCAATTACATGATTGGCAAAGTCAAAATAGAAAAAAGGCCAGTGGTAAAAGAAGACAAAAAGCTTGCAAAAGGTGAATATGCACCCAATCCAGAAGCGCCTATCATGACATTTGACGCAGATTTAGAAGATCTTATGCAATTTGTAACCGGACCAGATTTTCCAACGGCAGGAGCAATCTACGATATAAACGAGATCCGAAATGCATATGCCACAGGACGCGGTAAAATCATTATTCGCGGAAAAGCAGAAATCGAAGAAATAGCCAATGGAAAAAGTGCAATCTCTATCACAGAACTCCCGTACCAAGTAAACAAAGCAAATCTTGTGGCTCGCATTGCAGATCTTGTAAAAGAAAAGAAACTCGAAGGTATCTCTGATCTTCGGGATGAATCTGATCGCCGCGGAATTCGTGTCTATGTAGAACTCAAACGCGACGCTCAACCTAACAAAGTCTTAAACAACTTGTACAAGTTTACCGAACTGCAAACATCGTTCCCAGTAAACATGGTGGCCCTCGTCGATGGCACGCCAAAAACGCTCACACTTCGCGAAATACTAGAGGAATACATTAAACACCGACATAATGTGATCCGAAAACGCAGTGAATTTGAACTCAAAGAAGCAAGAGCTCGTGAACACATACTCGAAGGACTTAAAATTGCCGTTGACCATATCGACGAAGTCATCTCTATTATCAAAAAAAGTAAAGATGCAGATGAAGCCAAGAAGAAACTTATGGCACGATTTGGTCTCTCAGAAATTCAGACAACAGCAATTTTGGACATGCAACTTCGTAAGCTCGCCGCCCTTGAGCGACAGAAAATCGAAGACGAACTCGCCATGATACGCGAAACAATAGCGTATTTGCTTGATCTTTTGGAGCACCCAGAAAAAATTCTGAAAGTCGTCAAAGATGAACTAGCCAAACTCAAAGAAAAATATGGCGATGCCAGACGAACCAAAGTCTACAAGAGCAAGGTGGGAGAACTCTCGGATGAACAGCTTATAGCCAACGAAGAAACCATTATCACCATGACCGAAACGGGCTACATAAAACGTGTTCCACGAAGCACATTCAAGCTTCAGGAACGCGGTGGTAAAGGGGTCATCGGCATGACCACCAAAGAAGAAGATGCGATCGACAAACTTATATCCGCAGAAACACACGACAACATGTTATTCTTTACCGATAAAGGAAAAGTATATCAAGTTCGAGTCTGGGATATTCCAGAAGCCAGTCGTCAGTCAAAAGGACAGGCAGTCGTAAACCTTATCAATATCGAAAGCTCAGAAAAAGTTACCTCTATGCTTTCCTATAGCTTGAAACGAAATGAGCAGAAAGAAAAAGGCATTGCCTATATATTTATGGCCACCAAACGTGGTGTGGTAAAAAAGACAAAACTTTCAGAATTTGAAAATATTCGACGTAATGGCCTTGTATCCATAAAACTTGAAAGCGGAGACCAGCTCATTTGGGCAAAACTTACCAGTGGCGAGGATGATATCCTCCTTGTGTCCCATGATGGAAAATCTATCAGGTTTGCCGAGGGAGAAGTGCGTCACACAGGGCGCGACACCATGGGTGTCCGAGGAGTCATGCTCAAACCTGAAGATTCTGTCGTAAGCATGGATGTCATAGATGATCTAGCCAAAAAAGGTGAGTTCCTCACGGTCATGGAAAAAGGGATAGGAAAAAAGACAGAAGTGTCAGGATTTCCAAAACAACGACGTGGGGGACAAGGGGTAAAAGTCGCTGAAATCAAACCAAAAACTGGAAAAGTGGTTGTATCACAACTCGTTCCACCAGATTGCGAAGAGGTAATATTGACCTCAAACAAAGGTCAGGTGGTGAAGCTTCCTATCAAATCCGTGCCGAAATTGTCTCGTGCGACCAGTGGCGTCATCCTGATGCGCTTCACGGATAAAAATGACACGATTGCCGCCGCTACCTGCCTCACCAAATAAATATTTTCATCTTTCGGATCACCCTACTGCCTTTTATAGGTAAAAATGGTATTATCATAGCTTCGACCTGCCTCTAAGAAATATTTACATTTTGAGAACGACCCTATGCAAGCTGAATTAAAGTGGTTACGCACAATATCATTCGAAGATCAAAGATTTGTAAGAGTAATCCTAGATCCAGGAGATGCCGAAAAACAGATAGGAAGCACCTCTCCTATCTTCACCATGGTCTACGACTATACATGTGGTTTTCTTATTCACCCAATCAAAATCGAACGATTAGATAATGTTATTTCACTAGGTCCACAATGGGGAAACAAACAAGTGTTAGATAATCTGAAACGATCAAGAAAGGCAGAATATATTTCAAAAGAAGAGTTAGATACCGCAAGAGAATGGCTAAAGCTAGGAAAGTCTCGAACTACTCCTCGATATTTTGATTTACGAATACGCCGATAGCCACGAACTATTATTCGAGCGCGTACGTAACAGTGACTGTTTTGTATACGGTACCACTCCCAGGAGCTACCCCTCCGCCGCCTCCGCCGCCTGCCTCACCTCGAAACATGTAGATTGGTGCTGATACATCAGTACCCTCTGTGACGTTTACAATTTTGCCTAATTTACGGCTTGCAGATTGAGCGATTTTTTCCGCTTTTGACTTGGCGTTGATAAGCGCTTCATTTATGAGCGCATCTGACGCAGTAGACGTATCATCAAAACTAAAGTTTGGACCGTTTACATTGGTCGCTCCACCTTTAGAGAGAATGCTAGCGAGTGTTGATGCACGATCCACGTCACGAAGCTTAATCTCTACCGTATTTCCCACGTTCCATTGCCCAGGGCGAAACTTCTGTCTTCCATCTTCGTAATAACTATCCTGATTTTGATAAATGTTGAGGCTCTGAGTTTTTATATCATCTGGCTTTATCCCAAACTCTTTGGCAGCTTCAATGATGGCGTTTACTTTTGTGTTTACATCATTTATCGCAGCTTGTTTGTCGTCGTTATAGGCATTTACTCCTGCGCTAAACACAGCAATTTGAGACTTTTCCTGAGATTTGGCTTCTCCTACGACCGTAATACTTTGAATTGGTTGCACCTGAAATCTACCCCATGACGGCAAAAAGAGTGCGCCAACCGCAATAAGCATACAAACAAGAACACTACTCACGATAACTGCAACCCCAGATTTATCTTGCATAAAATTTCTCCTTATATCTATATAACGGTATTGCACCCTCTCCTGTCAATCACGCGCTTGGTAGTATAAAATATCTCTATAATGCAAATAACCACAGGAATGCCTGCACCTGACTTTAATCTGGAAGACCAAGAAGGAACACCTCATTCTCTGGAAGAATTTCGCGGCAAATGGATTCTCTTATATTTTTATCCCAAAGATGATACTCCGGGGTGTACACTCGAAGCATGTGGACTCCGAGACAATTTCGAGGCACTGGCCAAATACCTTGTCATAGTTGGCGTTAGCAGCGACTCGGTGGAAAGCCACAAAAAATTTGCAGACAAATATGATTTACCATTTCTTCTCCTAGCTGATACCGACAAAGCGCTTATAGAAACATATGGCACCAATGGCTTTTTATTTCCAAAACGCACCTCATTCCTTATCGATGCTACAGGCGTTATCATCAAAATTTATGAAAATGTAAATCCTAACATGCACGCCAAAGAAATAATTTCTGATATTACTGAACTTTTATCATGATCATCGATGGACGTGCCACCAGTGCCAAATTACTTGCAACACTTGCAGAAAAAGTGACTGCTGCCAAAACACGTGGGATCGTACCATGTATGGCAGTTATTTTGGTCGGAGATGATCCAGCATCGCTTGCATACATAAAGCAAAAACAAAAAGCTGCCGATACGATAGGTGCTAGTGTTATTTTTGATCATCAATCGTCGACGATTTCAAAAGACGCGCTAGCGAATCTCATCAAAAAATACAACAATGACCCGCAGGTACACGGACTTATCGTTCAACGACCAATACCGACACAGATTGGTGACGTATCAAAACTTCTCGACTGCATAAGTCCAGCCAAAGATATTGATGGATTTTTACCAAACACGTCGTATATCGTGCCAGTGTCATCTGCAGTAGGGGAGTGTTTGAAAGAGATTTACCGTACAGAAACTAAGGAACCCCTTGCTAGTAATGAGTCTTCGTATTTGTCGTGGATAAGAGAAAAAAATGTAGTTGTCATAGGTCGTGGTACGACGGCTGGAGGACCAATCTATCGTTACTTTCAATCGTTGAATTGTGCGACGTCTCAGATTTCTTCACAAACACCAGATCCAGAACTTGTTATGAAACAGGCGGATGTCATAGTCAGTTGTGTTGGAAAACCACATATTGTGACCGCTCAAAACAGCAAAGCTGGCGCTATTCTTATAAGTGTGGGTATTTGGCGAGATGACGCTGGCAAATTACATGGAGACTATGAAGTCTCCGAAATCGAACATCATGTCTCGTGGTACACACCAACTCCAGGAGGAGTCGGACCCATAAATGTCGCTTGCCTAATGCAAAATTTGCTAAAAGCTGTAGAATAATATAAAGAAAGGAAATTTCTATGAAACTCGCATTTACTCCAGTGCTCGCATTTTTTATTCTTTTGTTTGCCTATACAAAACTTGTCGGTCCTATTCCTTTTTCGCTCAATAGCGTCGTATCAACCAAAACAGATAATTTTAGCGTATCAGGCGAAGGAAAAGTCACGGTATCTCCAGATATAGCCCTCGTAAACGTTGGGGTGACCGTACAAGGCGCATCGGTCAAAGTGGTGCAACAAGAACTCAATACCAAAATGAACGCAGTGACCTCTGCCGTCAAAAAACTCGGTATAGACAGCAAAGACATGCAAACATCGCACTACAACATAAGCCCTACCTATGATTATTCATCAAGCACCCAGCGTGTAACTGGCTATCATGCATCGAGCAATCTCACTGTAAAGGTGAGAGAAATAGATCGCGCAAATTCAGTGGTAGACGCAGCCTCTGCAAACGGCGCCAACCAAATTGGCGGTATATCATTTGGTATAGACGACAAAACCAAAGCGGAAGATGAGGCTCGAAAACTGGCTGTCGCTGAAGCCAAGAAAAAAGCCCAAAGTGCTGCCAAAATCGCAGGATTTACCTTGGGACGCATCATAAACTACCAAGAATCGTTTGGGGGTGAAATACGCCCTATGATGGAAACCTTCGATAAATCAGCACTCCCTATGGCTGGGGGAGGCGAACCTACCAATATAGAGGTAGGCACGGACGAGGTGGTAGTAGCAGTTACCCTAACCTACCAACTCGATTAACACTACTATAGGTCTTGATAGACTAGTTTCAGAAGCTTACAATAAGTTAGCTTATCCCAACGCGCTATAACGCAATTTTAGGAGTTTTTATATGGGCAGAAGTCACGTAAAACCAATTCAACAACCAGACGACATAACCTGTGGTCCAGTTTCACTCAAACACGCACTGAGCGTTATTGGCATGCGAAAATCTTTGGAGTCTCTTATCAAACTTTGCAAAACAGGAAGAAATGGCACATCGACCAAAAATTTAATTATGGCGATAAATAAACTTGGGCTTTCTTGTTTAGTCATGGAATATTCTACGCTGCATCACCTACAAAGCGCTCTTAAACACAGAGCCAACGAACAACGAGCCGTTATCGTTTCGTATCTTTATGATCTTGATGAAAAATTTGAGCCTCATCCAGAATCTGGACATTGGGCAGTCGTCGCCTCCTACCTTGCTGCCAAAAGTAGAATAGTTCTCATGGATAGTGCCACAGGCAAACGTAAATCATATGGCTGGGCCGATTTTCGCGCTCGTTGGTGGGATTACGATTACAAACGAAAGAAAGTTTCAAAAACGAGTAAAAAATTCCGACTCATTCACAAATGGCAACCACAACTGATGATTGTCATAGCCCGTGAGCCAGAATCTCTCCCATACTTCCGTATCGCAACCGCTCGCGTTTATATCCCGTAACGACGTCTGGCGGATTCTACTATTTCTTCTATCACATCGGCAAACGTCATACCGACTGATTTATAGGAAACGGTCATACCATATTGGGGATCGTCACTAAGACCTGGATTTGAATTCACTTCCAAAAACATTGGTTGATCGCCAAGACAACGCACGTCAAATCGTGCATAATCGCGGTACCCCATACTTATAAACACTTGTTTGGACATCTCTTCGACTTCCTTCGTCATTTCTGGTGAAAGTTTTGCGATCACAACGGTGGAATTATCAAAATCAGGATGATCTGCATTCCATCGACTTTCGTAGGTCAAAAACGGCACATCTGTCCCTTTATAATAGACCACTTCAGAAGGGGGAAGCACGACAAGTCCCTTTTTCGAATCCAGTAGGGTGACTTGGAATTCTCTCCCAGTCAAAAATTGCTCAGCAAGCACTGGTTGTTTAAATTTTTTAATTTGTTTTTTTACAAATTTTTGTAATTTGTCTGGATCTTCAATAATGGCTTCTTTTGAGAGCCCGACGCTTGAATGTTCCAAACTTACTTTTACAATCACAGGAAAAATTAAGTCGTCTCGTATGGGTTCGTTGCCCGTTTCAAACGCTTGCCAACGTGCAGTAGCAAACCCACCTTCATCCAAACGCTTTTTCATAGCAACTTTGTCGCACGAGAGGAAATAACTCTCTTTGGTCGCTCCTGTGTATTTAATCTTTTTCTTTGCAAACAAATCATAGACGTCCGCAGCAAAATGCGCGTCTACACCAGTCCATTCGATGAGATTAAACACCAAATCACTGGTGGATAACAAATCTACTGTTTCAGGGATATTGTCTTCTGTTATGGGAACAAGTTTTGCGTGATATTTTTTTTCTTCAAGCGCTTCAAGCACTTCTTCAGCGGATTCTTGTGTATCCTCTTCGGCTTCAACATTTTTTGATGTGTCACTAAACCTATGCGTTGGTTTATTGTACAAAACTGATATGTTCATCGCCCTCCTTAATTGGTATGAAATTTATCATGAATTTGTTTGAGCTGCGGGTTAGTAACATGGGTATATATTTGAGTCGTTGATACATTTTTGTGACCGAGCAATTCTTGTATCGCGCGCAGGTCTGCACCGTTACTGAGAAGGTCTGTAGCAAAACTGTGACGAAGTCCGTGCGGAGTAATTTTGATAAGCAGCTTTGCCTTCGCTGCATATTTTGCTACTAATCGTTGTACGCTTCGAGCCGTCAGTCTGATAGAATTCCCACTCATATCACTTGCATCAGGTTTCTTTCCGCTATACCGAATAAAAATCGGCTGCAACGAATCTTCACGAGTTCCTAGATACCGCTTGAGCCATTCCGCTGATTTTTCTGAGAGAAATACCACGCGAACCCTACGTCCTTTTCCGACAACACCAAACTCTCTGCGGTCCAAATTTACTTGATCGCGGTTGAGACTCACGAGTTCCGATACACGGAGGCCAGTGGAGAATAGCACTTCCAAAATTGCTTTATCTCGTAATCCTTCGGGCGTTGAAATTTCCGGCATATTCATAAGCCGTTCAACTTGCTCATGATCCAAAAATTTTATCGTGTGACTTTCTGCTTTTGGCAAATCTATTTTTTCTGATGCAAGCGCTGGAATGTCCCGTTTGTTTAGATACTTCAAAAAACTTCGCAAGGCGATCAAATGATAATTTTGTGTCACGCGCTTCAACGTCTGTTCATGCTCATCCGTAAACCGAGATAAATACAGACGATACTGACGCACATTTTCGGCCGTTATAGCCTCGCTTGTAAGACCAGAAATTGCACTTTTAGCCTTGTCTGGTGGGAGGGGAGTAGGGGAATGGCCTGCTAGAAAGCCCAAAAACCTCTCTAAGTAATGTTTATAGTTTCGAATGGTGAGACGAGAAACATTTCGCTCAATTTCCAGATATTCTAAAAATTCTAATACAAGTTTTTCAAGATTCATAAATGGCTAATAAATGAGACAAAATGTAGTAATGTGAAAATGTACAAAAATTTCACAACCATGTCCTCACAATCATTGTTGTACGACGCGAAGAAATTTGTCAATACTATATAAGGGTTGCGGGTACGTTTTCGGCTATAGAACGTGGACTTGATAACAAGACTGATAGACTTGTTCTACGCCCAATTTGCGGCACTGTTACTATATTAAAATTTCGACGATTTACTCGATGTTCGACCTGCAAATCTGTTGTATTTCTGTTTGATCGCATGAGCGCTAGCTTTTGAAGATTTCCGCTCGCATCCATTGTTCGTTCTACAAGAATGAGACGTCTATTCAAATCAAAAATAAGTTCTCGCTGGAATGCCCATGCGTTCATACTAGGATTTTCAAACACACCGGTTGCCATAGATGCTGCGATACGACGATGGTCTTTAAATCGTTTTTCTTCAAACGACATTGCCCATAACGGACGTATATTGAACAATCTTTTTGATTGCCTAATACTTATGGAGATCGGGCCAGCAAGTTTTATTTCCTGCCTATCGGCAATCGCGCCAAAATATGCATTTATCCAAAGTTGATACTCTGTGGGGATCATCGAATTTCGACTAACAATTTCGTGAGAAGTATATTTTGCCAATGCATTCGTCCAGTAATCAGGATATCTGGTCATTTGGCGGTGATTATAGCACACGATATAGTCTGATATATAAAATGTGCGACGTCAACTGAATATGATACACTTTGTATATGACACCGTTTCAAACACGACAGCTTTTCCTCATGCGCCAAATGGAATCTGCGCTCGCTGCCAACCCTAAAGCTTCTGAAATAGTCTCCATGCAGTCTGACTACGCAAATGACAATGCACTGTGTCTAACGACCGTCTCATATCTGCCAGAGCAACTCGCCAAAAACATACATGAAGCCATCATAAAACCGCTTGCGGTAATCGATCCGGACCAGTATTACTTTCCAAAATCATCATTGCATGTCACGGTTCACAACATACGTGTCGTGCGTGATCCAGCTAGCTTTACTGAGTCTGACATTGAGCACGCCAGAGATTTATTGCGATCATCTATACCCACATATCCTGCGCCTACATTTGAACTGGTTGGATTACTGTCTATGCCGACAAGTGTATCTATAATCGCGCTGGTAGATCCAGATTATGACCACATGGTTAAATCTCTCCGTAATCAGTTTGCCGAGGCAAATCTTGCTGATGATAAAAAATATTTTACCAACGAAATTGTTTTTGCAAATGTAACCATTTGTAGATTTACGAAACCACCAACAAAATTATTTTTAGAAACGATCGAAGAAAATAAAGATAAAAAGTTTGGAATATTTTCACCAAAAGAAACAACGCTGGTGACGACAAATGCCGGCATGCATCCGTCGAAAACTACCGTTATTGAATCGTTTCCGTTTCGCAATATTTAGCCTCATTTTTAAGCCCCTGTATTGACCTACAAGCCGTTCCAGATATTTGAGACGTACAAGTGGTCATCTCATTCTAAAGTGTTCTGTAAACAGTAAGGAAAAATGCTATAAAAACTCGAAGAATCCGGTAACCACAGATGAACACAAAAAGTACAAAAACAGCCAAAGACCAATAGGTGCAAATAGAAGAAAAAAGAGTAACAACGACAAATGGTGCAAAATACTGGAGTAATCACAATATTGATAAAAGAATTGATGATATATACAACAATGACAAAAGATTGCACTTCTCCGTACCTAGCTTCCAGACGTCGCAAAAGTATTATTGTGCGACCTATGACAGGTTCTTCTCTAGACAGGTGTATATGCCCAAAATATGGCCAAACATATTTTTATATTTGTGACACTTGTAGAGAAGCAGTACACAGCCTCAAATACAGCATGTATACATTTCGTAACACGCCCTTTATGACGATCGCGTTACCTAAATTAAGATCAAAATGAGCAGAAGTTGCAGGTGCCCCTAACACCCTTTCGGGTTATTTATGACGTCGCTATTTAGAGCATAA
The DNA here is from genome assembly GCA_964639945.1 of uncultured Gammaproteobacteria bacterium. Taxonomy (GTDB): domain Bacteria; phylum Patescibacteriota; class Microgenomatia; order UBA10105; family UBA927; genus UBA927. Next base: position 2,773 of record CAZXHY010000003.1, on the reverse strand, counting down.
TAATGCGCTAAAGTATAATTTTCGAGGCTAGAATAGCATAATTCGCATATATATTAATATGCAGGGAGTGACGTGATTTGGAGCGTTATTATGCCCCATTCTATCATTTTCGAGGCTAATTATTTATAAATTACAAGTATTATACTCGAAACAGCGCGGAGCGTTTAAATGCTCCGCAGTGAATTTTTTAGCCTCAATAATACATACTTTGGCATTGCAAGAAAGCGCACATTAGAGCAGTTAGCACTCGCGCATGTGTACACGCCAGCTTAATTCCTTTCGGGTTTATTTAGAGCGTTAATATGCGCCAATTACATTATTTTGAGGCTAATTTCAGGAGTTTAGAAGCATGCCCGTATTACGAAATAGAGCGTCAGAACAATGCAAACGGGTATTATTACGCACACATCCTGTACTCAGAAGAGTGAGCGTGTGAAGCGAATACATGCCTAGTAGTGAGGAGTGACATACCCTATAGTTTTAGATATATGAAGCTAAATGAGGCTGTGAAAACAATGACCAATCCCCGTGAAAATAATTATCCACATCGTATCCTATAGTTTTATTGACCTGACTTAACTGTATCAAACTATATCACCCCCTTTTCCCCTGTTCTCTCTCCCCTTGTTCCACGATAAAAAATAATTTAAACAGCACCGTACCAATTTGTTGCCAAAATTAAAATAATAAATACAATTGCGACAACGCCAAAAAATTCCCAGACTGTACGCTTATACAATCGGTCGGCCAAGTACTGTTGACCCATGCCAGCAAGACCGTAGAAACAGGTGGTAAGAAGCACTGCTTGAAGCGTCGTACGCACTGGCCAGAGAGAAAAAACCCAAGCAATTTCAATAAGGACTAAAGTTATAATAACCGTAAGATTTCGTATACTCTTCCCTATCGTGCGTTCTAATTCCATCGCCCATAGCACTTGCAATGTAAGCAAAAATGTCATCACGCCTACGAGCGCTGCGTTTACAATAGGATACAGTCGAAATGCGAGTATACTTTGTACTAACAAAAAGTAGGTGGCCAGAGAAAGTAAAAATCCTACAGAATGACCCGCGCGCAGCAATGCTATAGTGCGCGTTGCCGCAACATTATAAATATTCTCTGTCAGAAGCAATGCATATATCCCTATGGCATATAACGCAGCGATGGGAAGTCTCGTAAGCCACCGAACTGGAAGCAAAAAATAAAATACTCCTACAGCCGCCGTAAATAGTGTGGGCAACGTTAGCAGTGTCACCCACTCTGCTCCCTTCAAGTCTTCTCGAAGCGCTACTGCACAAAGCACATAGGTGAGCACCGAAAGTAACACCACCATAGGGTATCGCAATTCCGAGGATACGAGCTGGGTCAACATCATAACGATGGTCAATATAAACGTGATAAGCACAAACTCTTGTCGTTTGGATAACGACATACGTCGATCCCAACGCTTAAACCGCTTGATAAAAAATAATCGAATTGTTTTTATCATATGTACACTATGGCTAGTCTACTGATGTGAACACTTTTTGTACATCATCCAATGCCTCTAACTGCGCAACTAACTCATCAGTCATCATACGTATCTCGTCACTGACGATAACTGGTGCCTTGGCTTTCATGATAATTTCTGTGTTCTCTATCGCAAATCCCGCAAGCCCTATCGCCTCTTTTGTGCGTCGTAATTCTGAAACGGTAGTATATATTTCAAAAGCATCGGATCGCTCAACCACATCTTGTGCCCCAGAAGTAATGGCCGCATCTAATACTTGATCAAATGTGCGCGATCCATCATGCGCTACAACGATAACGCCAAGTCTTTCAAACATAAAGTTCACCGCCCCTGGAACTGCAAGACTTCCCCCTGCACGATCAAACGCATGCTTCACATTAGCCGAGGTTCGTTGGCGATTATCAGTTGTCGCTTCGACGACTAGTGCTACCCCACCCTTGGCGTATCCTTCATACTCAACTTGCTCAAAGGAAAGCCCTGAACCAGATACCCCCTTATCAATAGCACGTGCTATATTTTCTTTGGGCATGTTTACACTACGTGCTTTTTCTATTGCTAATCGTAATCGGAAATTTTTTTCCGGATCTGCAATACCACCACCTTCAGAAACCGCAACAGTTATCGCACGTGAAGCTTTGGTAAAATCTCTTGCCTTTACGACATCGGTAACGGCTTTTTGATGTTTAACTTTCGACCACTTTGAATGACCACTCATAGTGAGACCTCAGATGCGCTTATTGTACTGGTGCCACCTAGCTTCTTGCAACTTTCTTTCTGCGTGTATTATCTGCCACTATACCCACTAAAGCGTCGTGCAGTTTTTCTGGTTTTCACCGAGGGTTTGAGCGTTTGTTTCTGCACCAGTATAAATTTCTTCTTTGATACCTTCATCCCACTAGTATAGAATATCTCTGTCGAGGATAATATAAAGAGAAAATGTGGCAAGAATTTATTCTTGCTCCCTTGACTTTTCTCAGGAAAGCTTTACACTTTCACACCATGACCGACTCGTCCATAAACGAACGCGCCGCAATCGAAGCAGCCCTCAATCAAAATTGGAAAGAGGCTGTCAGAATCAACACTATTCTTCTAAAAAGTGATAAGACCAACATAAATATCCTCAACCGTCTCGGATTTGCGCACATGCAAAGTGGCGAGATAGCAGAAGCAAAGCGTATATTTAACAAAGTCGTCAAACTTGACGAGTACAATCAAATTGCGATTAAAAATCTAAAAAAACTTGGCATCGTAAAGCAAAAAGATTTG
>CAZXHY010000002.1:0-64202 GCA_964639945.1 uncultured Gammaproteobacteria bacterium | reverse complement strand
GTTAATTTTTTATTTAATTTATTAAAATCTCGTGGTTGGTCATTTGAAGCGCTATGGCGATGGTTAACGCAATTAGGAAAGGGTTTAAAAACAGGATTGCTAGCCTTGTTTATTGTTGGAATGATAGCCAGTACGAGTTTTATTCAGATTGCACCTATACAAAAAGCTTGGAGTATAGCTAAAAAATGGTGGGGAGATCAGCAGGTTTCTCGTATTGTCGACCCAAATTTGGCGAGATTGATGAATCTAAACAATAATGGAGGTCAGTCGAGCAATTTAGAGGAAAATGCTCTGGTATTATACGGCGTATCTATTCCAAAGCTAACTAAGGCAGAGCGAGATGCGTATGCGCAGAGTGGTATAGAAATACATTCTGATCGAGGGCGTGTGTTTAGATTGTCAGGCGATCGTGTGTACCAAGAAAAAACAAACACCTTCCACTTTAAATTAGAGGAGGAAGCTATCAATCAGTTGAGGCTTATGGTGCTTCTCACTCAAAAAGGATTTTTTCATCCCGATACCACATGGTTTTACTACGAAATGGATAATGGGGAGTACAGTATAGGTGCAATAATGCCATTCTTACAACAAACAGCATCACTGAAAAAACCTGATTCTCGTATTTCTCTTGAGGCATTAAATGAGCCGATGCGCAGGCTTTTTCCGACGTTTAATATAAATGCTAAACAGGCAGATCCTGATTTTGCAGACCAAGCGATATGGGGAAGTCTCATAACAAAAGACGGAATGAAATATGACAACTGGGCTGATGATGGAGATCAAATATATTTGATCGATATAGAAGGTGTTGCGTATAGGACAGAAACGGTCAAAAGTCTTGTTGGGGTGTTGGATCCTGCCATTTCTCAGCCTCAAACAACTGTGCAAAGTATACAAGGAAATGGGTGGCGTGTGGTTGGCGTGAGTAAACCAAATATAGTACGTAAAGTTGATATTAAAGGGAAAAAGAATGCAGAGATTTCTCAAGAGGCTGAGCAGATTGCGCTCGATCAGGCGAAGACATTGTCATTGTGGCATGGAACAGTAGAAGGTGTTGTAAAGGCAAACACTGTTGGGGGTCGAACCGATGGTGATGAGTATATGTATCTTTCGCAGGAGCCCGAAGTATCTGCAGGGCGATATGCAGTAGAGTTAAATTCAGTAAGAAGTGTCGCAGATAGTAATGGCTTTGATAAAACACCAGTATTGTTAGAAATACGACTTCCAAAAGAAGTTAAGGATCTTATCGAAGTTGATGATTCTGCTGCAGACGAATTGCTTCTAGATCAAGTTCCGAATCAGTTTAAAGTTCCTGGAGGTTTAGATTTTCTTTCAGACGGGACTGTGGATTTTGTGACTCCTGATGGGAATCGATACAAAGCAGAGGTGATACGGCATAAAATTGAATTGCTTGCTGACAATCAAAAAACTAATACCGCGCCATCATGGTGGCAGCGGGTATGGCGAGGATTTTTTGATTGGTTGCCTAAATCTTTGCAAGATAGGATTTTGAACTTCTTGATGAATAGGGGTGGGTTGGGGATAGTACCACTCAACTTTTCTGACAATGGCACTTCGAATCAAAGCACAGGAACTCTTCAGAAAGGGCCATCAATTCGTATGCGAATCAAAGACCGTATTACGACGTATACGTTATCAAATAGGCGCATTATTTCAAAACCTATGGCTCCAGAAGCTCGCATATCTGTAGTCGTGCCTGTGGCGAAGGAATATGATACCAATGCTATTTATCGGTTCCTCGAAAGCTTTGCCAATCAAAGCGCTGATGCTTCTCGGTTTGAATTGTTGCTATTGCTCAATCATGGTGAGTCGGCAAAAGGTACAGATATAGAAAAAGATAATGCACAAACCATGGTACTTGCTGAATATCTTGCGGGGCATATAGCGTTTGACGATTTTGAAAAACGTATAGTTGCCCAAACTGGTAGAGGTCTTACGTCATATCAACGAAGTGTGCTCGAGAAGGTTTTTGCCAAAGGATTAGTCATACACACGATAGATTATCGAGGGGTTCCTGATGATGTGGATGGCAGAGATGGTAAAAGGCGTGTAAATCTTGGAATGTTGCGGGATGTGGGATCTCGAGAGGCAGCGAGAAGATTTGCTCAAAATGGAAGGGGGGACAGAGGTATAGTTGCGCAGATGGATGCAGACGTGTTGGTTCCAACATCGTATATCAGTGGCATTATTTCACAATATGATGCTTCACCCTCACTTCAGACGCTTATCCTAGGTATGAGCGAACATTTTGCGGAAAGCTCTAAAGCTATTGCATCAAATTTTCATGATTTTCTTATTCATCGAAATTTGTATCCCGTGTATGACATGCTACAAAATATTTTTACGAATCGCGCAGGGGGAAATCTTACTATTGGGTCGCCACAAATTGTTACGACAGTTGCTGGTATGAGGTTGGCAGGAGGCGTACCTCATTTTGCTCGAAACGAGGATTTTGCGTTAGCAAAAACACTTGTGTCACTTGGTAATTATGCAATATCACAGGATTTGACGGTTGATGCTGAGTTTCGATATCGAACAGACTTGGGTGGGGATGGTGCTCTCACCAACGATGCTACGGGCACCAAAACTGGGATAGAAGAGATAATTGCTATACACATTCTTATGGCGCTTCATCAAGCAAGTGCTCCGACGGTTACTGATGTTGCAGGAGTTTTACGTAGTTATCTCAAGCCAAATACCGATGTTACAAAGATGGCGCAGGAGATTGTAAACGAATATGAGAGCAAGGAGTCAGAGGAATTTGTAGAGCGATTGTTGGCTACATTGTTGATGAACCGCGTGCAAGGGAACGCAGTGGATTTATCCCTACTTACTGAACGTTTTGTAAACACAATTGGCACCACCTTAGGTGCCAACGATAATTGGTTTCAAGCAGAGGTTGCGCAGCGGACAGCGGAGCAATCCACACGTAGACAGCAGTTAGTTGATGCGTGGTCGCAAGTTTTTAATGATTACTATGCTCAAAAGCAAGCGAACAAATCATTCACGGAACACATACAAGACTCATCTCGGCTTACTGAGGTACTGCGTCGAAATCCATGGATGGTAGAAGAAATTCAAAAAATATTAGATGAAAATACGCATACCACTGGAGCTCTCTCTCAGCTTGAGGCACAATCTTGGGCGTTGGGTGTGTTGCCAGATGTGAAAACGATAATGACCGTGGCTCAGTTACAAGCAATTCAGTCTTTATTATATAGAGGTATGAGCGACCCTAACATCTTGCCACAAATTGGGGCATGGTTGCCGTCAAGAAATGCAACTATAGCCCCATCAACTATAGGCGGGTCGTCTTGGTGGCAGGTAGCATGGCGAAGATTCTTTGATTGGTTGCCTAAATCTCTACAAGATCGGATTTTGAATTTCTTGATGAATAAAGGGGGATTGGGGATAGTGCCGACTGATTTTTCATTGAATCCTGCGAATTCTTCAGAAGAGTCGAGTGGTGTAGTTATAGATCAAACCAAGGTATCGATAACGCCGCAATTAACAGAGACTGGTGAGCCATTTTTACGCGCAGTTACTGCCATTTTGCAGTCGCGTCCACAGACGATTATTTTGACGGGGGATAGTGGTGTGCGTCAGAAAGCAGTGATAATAATCATTGGTAAAATTCTTGGTATTTCTGAGGCAAATATGCCAAAATTTGTTCTTATGCCAACAAAGGGTCCAAAAGGTATTATCGGACCAAACACCATTGCATACAAAGGGATACCAGAAATATGGATAGACACAACAAGAGATCAGGTGGCGCTTAAGCTGGAAACTGATCCTACAAATCAAGATCTGTTGAATTTACAGCGACTTCTGGCACCATCCGAACCTGTGGTAGATGGGGCGCTCCGAAAGGCATTGATGCAATATTATTATCCCGAGGTTTTAGCTGATTTAGAAAATAGTGAATCAATTTCGGTTTTGAGTGAGGTATATATAACTGGGGGATCGTTGCGAGCATACAATAATTTTTATGAGTATTTAGGGTTGCTAGATAAAGCCCAGCACTATGTTGTCTATGGTTCGACGAAACCTTTAGAGAAGAATGCGAAAGTTTTCGCATTAGCTCCAAAGACATTCAGTATAACTCCAGAATTTTATGATCGACCTGATGGAACCCCAGGATATGGAGTACCAGATAAAGTCTACGATCAAGCATTTGACTACGGCGCATTATATAACGGAAGTCAGATCGAACGAGAATATGTGATTGAGCAATTTTTTAGAAATATTCGTGAGGGTCGACCGCAAGTTAGCATAACCGCTTCATTTTATAATGAAATTTTTATCCAGAATCCCGAATTAAAAAAAGATCTTGATGCATTTATGGCATTAGTGGGGCCTTTTGCTAAAAAAGTGGCCGCACGACAAGGGTTTATTCGTGACACATCTTCTCCTGTTGGGGATATACAAAAGCTTTGGGAATTCTACAAAATTTATCCAGTTGAGGCAGAAGTGTATATGCTTCTCACAGACGAATCGCATGAGGAGGGATTTTTGTATAGGCAAGAGGAAGTCAACTTAGAGCATTTTCAATTCAGTATAGAAGAAGAACATTTCAAGCTTCTTCCTTGGGAACAAATACTTCAACGAGTTAGAGGTGGTGAACGTATAACAAAATTTGATTTGTACAGGATTCATGAGTTATTAAAGGCAGCATCGTCAGAGGATAAAGGGTTGAATCAATTCGTAAGCGACGCGTTAGTAGGTGGGGTTCGTATACAAACTATTTTAAACGTAACGCAAGTTTTTAAAGACATAAATGCTCACCCCACGTACAACGGTCAGAACTTCACTTCTGCGTTTTTTGCGACGTTATTTTTCCCAATGTTTAATGAGAAGAATCCGACTTTTGTGTATTACGCGCAACATCCGGATGAATGGAAAAAATCAATATATTACGAAGTGCTTCATGACCCTGCGTTTGTTACATCAGGTCTCGTTCCAGAAGGAGAAAAGGCGTTTTGGAATATGATACTGAACCAAGCTGACGATCAGCAAGAGCTATTCCTCCTGTCTCTGAGGCCAGATTTTTTGCCGCCAATACACACACTGAGCCGTTTTACTGACACAGTGTTGCGATTAGATTTTGAGAATTATATAAATTTCCAGCCGGAGTTTGTACCTTTTGTCCTTGCAATAAATAATCTTCCCGATGCAAAGCAATATGCACGTTCATACTTTGATGCCTACAGTGCACAATGGCCAGAAATTGACCGTGTATTTTATGCTTTTTTGAAAGATCAACCGATAGCACTTTGGCCCTTATTGCTTAAAAATAGATCAGAAGTAAAACCACTGGCAGGAGAAGAGACTATACCTGATGATTTTTTTGAAACCTTGGGTCCTACGACAGCTTTTTATGAACAAGTTTGGTCTATGGATCCGAGTGATCCTCAAGCCGTTACTATCGCTCGACAAATTTTAGAAAATAAAAAAGTAAATGAAACGATACGACTACGACTTATGAATTCTTGGGAAAAGCATCTTAATAATGATGTTGTAGAGCTCTATACAGATCTTGTGTTTAATGATCAGGTGGATGTCGAAGTTAGAACCAACGCGCTTATTTTGCTTTTAGATTTTTACAAAAATCCAAACGATGCTTCGTTTCAATTTATTCAAAAAATTGCGTCCCTTAGGATCACTAACGTAGAAAATGGTTCATTGGTGCAATCACTTTGGTCAAATATAAAGAATCCAGATGTACGAGTTATTGAACTAATGAAGCAACATATTCGTCAGTTTCCTGTTGAAACGATGAAATATTTTGAATCTGTTGGGGTTCATAATATTAGCCAGCAGGGCATGCGAGAGCTCCTTAATGAAATTTTCATACGTATAAAAAGTGAGGAGTTGGAGCATGAAATGATTAATGTGTTATCCCGAAAATATATTCCAAAATTTTATCTTATCATTTATGACATTTTAGGTTCCTTTGTGTCTGATGCGACCAATAATGCTGATAACCGTATGGGTGCAGCTATTGTCCTTTGGCAGGATATGAGCCAGAGCGACTTTAAAAGTTTTTCCATTTCGTCTAAACCTGTTCGTTCTGTGCGCGCATTTTTACTTGACGAAACGGTCGAATCGGAAAAAAGACAAACCGTAGCAGAGAGGGTTATCAGAACACACCATCAAAAACCTTCGCTTATTGAAGAGGTTTTGGGCTCATATCTCGGAACTGATCTTGTTTCCGTTATCTTCCACTCTGATATACCAGTTATGGCCCGTACTCAAATTGCACAAGTTATTAAATCCGGACTTATCAACAGAGGTAGAGTTGTTAGTATTTTAAAAAGCTACATTGCAAAAACAGACAAACCAGAGTGGTTGAATGATGATAATAAACAGGCGCTTATATCCTTCATGCTTCAGCATGAAGACTTAACAGAAAATGTATTTGCTTTGTTAAATCACCCAAAAATTACTGATCTTGTTGCACAAAGACCTGAAATCTCCAGAGCTCTGTCAAATAGAATTTTTGCTGATAATGCGGAAGCATTTGTGACACTCTATCATCTTATCAATGCAGATGGAACGACACAGGGTGAGTTGCTGCGGGTGATTCTGGGAGCTGCGTCTCGAGATTTCCTGCAGGATCCTATTTCTACATTTCGAGCAGTAATCAATATGCATGATTCTACCCAAGGCGTTATTTTGGGTAGGACATTCAATACGGCTCATCAAACGATCGTGAATTCTATAGGAGGTAATGAGAGTGATTATATAGCCGTTATAGTGGATAGGGGCGAGCTTGGTATTGATAGAGTGGATAACGGGCGGATGACACCAAAAATGCGACGCACGCTGGCAGATTATGCTGTTCGCGTGCTTCTCCAAGAGGGAGCTTATCCTAATTGGAGATTCTCTTTCCGAGATCGTGAACGACAAGAAAATTTGACACTTGCTGATGTAGCAGCGGGGAAGTTAGACGATATTGTCAATCCGTACGCCCAAATTCCACAGGTATTCCTCTCCTACCCAATAAAATTTACATCTACTCAACCTCAGCATGAAATACGTGGGAATATTTATCTGTTTAATTCTCGAGAAGGCCTCACTGTTAGCATTCCTGATGAATCGTTTACGAATACCCAAGAGTTGGCTACTCGGCTCATACGTTTGGAATTTGAAGCAGGAACCATTGTCCGGCTGGAATTGGGTATAGGATCAAACCAAAAGATAACCAACACAACGCTCGGCGAACTAGCAGGAACTTCGGACGATTTTGTCTATTTGGTAGGTGATACTTTTATCCAACATTTAGATATTGGTGACGAGGATTTGTTAGTAGGTGCCGTATCAGCAAGTCGTTTAGTGTTTGTTAGAAATGAAGGAACACGGTTTGTTATTGATCGTAAAACCCTTAATGACGATTTGAAAGCTGGGGTCTATAGTTTTGGTTTACCCACACCTGAAATTTCATACACGACGTTAGATCTAAAACAAAAGTTATCCTACATGAACGCTGCTGTGACTGAGGTTCGGTATGCAGGGGTTTCAGGTCAACAATTTATTGGAATTATTACGAACGACGGCAGGTTGCTCTGGACTAAAGAAACCAATGCGCATAACGTGCTTCTGCAAAAATCTGGGCTCGTTGAGCCTATGACGAGCGCTAAAATTATTCATGGAACAAACAATATATGGACCGTCGGAGGTACAACTCAGGGGATACAGATGCTTATGTATTACATGAGTGTGCATGGATTTTCTGATGCAACCGTTGTGGATCTGACTCCTAATGATCAATTGGGAGTCCACGTTGTGGGTAAGCTTTCTGATATTCGCGTGAGTCATCCAGAGTTTTTTAAACCACAGGATGTAGAAGAACACAGCTTGCTACAGTCTCTAGGAGAGCAGGAAATACCCGAAAATAAATTAGAGGAAGTGGCGAAATCGGTTATAGATAGGGTTACAGGCGCAGTGTGTGATGGAGGAAGTGTTGGTTTTGTTACCAAAGTTTACGCCCAAAGTCTTAGTGGTCAAAATCGTGTGAGTGGTATCTGTCAATTTGCACAAACCTTAAGTTCTTTTATCTGGAAAAGCGTATACCACGAGGTGGTAGACTTGTGGACGAGTCGATATGCGTCGGATGAGAATATATTTGAGATTCTCTTACAAAGAAATCGTCCAGTTATTTCCTCAGCTACAAAAAATGAGGCTAATCACACAGGTATACAGATTGTAATTCAAAGTATAAAAAATGATGGATGTTTTTCTTTCAATCCATTTGTTAAAAAGGTCTACGCAATGGGTGGGGATCCTACATGCGCACCTATTTTTATGTCGCGCAATGCGCTTGCTAGGGAGATTCGAGATAACGTGAGTTTTCGAGAAGGAATACAAAAGGAAATAACGCGTCGCACGGGTGTTCGGTTTGTGATGTCGAAGAAGGGGGCGGGTCCTGAAGGGTGTAAATTTCCAAAATGTATTCGGGTCGATAGGGCATTGTTGTACGTGGCGATATCTCAATTAGTATTGGGTGACTGGAATACTCGATGGATTGCGGTGTTAGGTAAAGAGCTTATGAATGAATATGTCTCTGAGGCATGTAAACCAGTAATATATGCTGCATTTCATGATATAGATCGCGGTGATGTGAATCCACAAATGGCCAAAGAAGCGCTCACTGCCTTGATGCAAGGAGATGAAGCATGTAAACAGCTACAAGGAAAATGGGATTACAATATGCATTATTCGTTTGTAGTAGGTGATGTTGAGTGGGAAATTCGTAAAGATGAGGACGGACGATTGCTGTATTTTACGTCTGATCCAGAGTTAATTGCATTTCTTCATTTGGAGAAAGATGGAGAGATTCTTCCTGCGATAATTATAGATCCTATCGAACAGGGCGCAATTGTTGATTTTTCTGATTGGGATGCAGTACTAGCTGCCTACGCGCGAATGGGGAAATCATTAAATGACCCTGTGTATATACAATATCTCGCTACCAATATTCCTGATGCCCAATTAAACAAACTAAATGGAGTTGCGCAACCTGATTTCCTAACTCAGATACATAGCCAAGTGGTAACACCGTGGCTAGTTGAAGAAAATGGTGAGGTGCGGTTTATGACAACGCCAAATCAGGGAATAAGTGAATACGAGAACGCTATGCGTATCTTGTGGCCGTTCGATTACACCACGTCGTTTGTGGGGTATTCCTATAAAGGAAATACAAATCTCACTGAGTCTATGGCAAAAAACTTTATGAGGTCAAATCAATATGGTGGAACAAATAAGCTTATGTATATGGGGCTTGTGGGTGCTAACGAGACTGGTCAAGCGGTGCAAATTCTCATTCCACCTGAGATGTTGTGGTCTGTGAGTTTGAAAGATCAATTAGAAGATCAATTGATTACACAAGGGATCGATTCTGAAATTGGTATAAAAGACCCAATAAATGATTGGATGGCGAACCTAAACGGGTTAAATGCGTTTCAAACATCATCTCAGCCACTTGATTACGAGACATGGGAAGGTATTTTTAAATACGTAGATCAAGAGAAGTATTTCGTCTTGATTCATTAGTTTTGGGCTATTGTGACGAGTCTTTTTTATAAAAGAGGTATCCAAAAAGAAGTCCTATAGATATAAAAGCGAGAATGAGCAGTGTCTGTTTGATCACTGAAGGTTTATAGGCGAATTGAATGGTGTGATTTCCTGCAGTTTCTACAACAACAGCTGTGTAAAAAGGGAATACACTTATTGTTTTTGCAGGTTTTCCATCAATAGTCGCATGCCATGATGGGTGATACGTCTGACGTAATACAACAAGCGAATCTGGACAATCTCGTTCCGCCTTTACTTTTGCCTCAAATATCATGTCAGATGTAGATTTTTGAGAAAGTATGATTACATTATCTATCTTGTTGCACTTTTGTGAAGCTCCGTAGATTGGTTGATCTGCAAAAAGATTTTGTGTTCCTCCAGAAGGAGTTGTATAGGTTACGTTGTCGATCATTCGAAAATTAGGAAAACCAGTTTTTTTAGGATAGTTTTTGTCAAAAGTAAGCTCAGGGTATAATCCTATTTTAGGAGCGTCAGAGGTTATCCAAAGATGGACTAGATTTATATATGTTTCTTTGTCAACGCTGACGATTACCGGACGAATGCCACTAGTGATATATCCATCTGTCTCCACCTCATATAATTTCCATGTATGTCCTGCCGCCAGAGGCTTCCAGAAGGGTTGGATTTCGGCTTTGCCTAGATCTGGTGGTGTTACGACATATCGCACGTTGTAGAGGGTGTAGTCGCTCTCACGGTTATCGCTAAAAAATTGTTCTGTATCAGAGTTTGGTGACCATGTTTGAGGTAGCCAAAGTACAGTAGGGATGCCAAAAGTCGATGCGTAGAGATAGTAGGGGGTTTCTGCGACTCGGAAGTTCTTGCCCCAGTTTCCACCCCGTCCAAAATAGACACGCCCAGAGTTTGTGACGAGTTTATTTTTGAGTGTCTGGATCAAATTGTCACTGTCTGACGCTATGGGTTTGTAGTTGGTGTTGGCTCGGTCGATGAGAAAATCATTATGTTTGGCGTATCGGAGGGTTTGTGGGTATACCGCCAATACGATGATCACGCTACATAGTATTCCGACAGCGACTCGGGTTGTTTTGTGCGTTTTTGTGATTATCCACTCTGCTACAAGGGGAATGAGGAATAATCCACTCATATGTACTCCTACGATGAAACGAGAGATATGAAATTCTTTCATGCCTGGGATGATATCTATGAGTCCACCCCATGTAGTTCGTCCAAAGTAGAGTAATACCCAGAAGATCAAAAGAAAGGCGAATGGATAGAATCCTGATAGCGGACTATGGAGGGCGACAAATATTCCAACTACTACGAGTATGGAGAGCGTTGGGAAGCGCCCAAAATCAAATATGTCACCATTAAAGAGGTTTTTTAACACCTCGCGGTATCCATATGAATCGAATTTCCATATTGGATCCCATACAGATATGTTGTGATAGTTGCTGTCCTTGAGTATGGGAACAATCCAGTACCCCAGAAGTAATCCGACTCCGGTAAACATTATGATCAGTTTTACCATGTTGGTTTTTAGGGTATCTAGAATAGTCTTGTCGATGGAGTGGGTGAGGAAAGATAACAGTAGTGGACTCAGATAAAGCATGCCAATCGTTATAAATGCGATGATGCCTATACCCAAATGACCCGCTGTTGTTGCGGCTAGAAACAAAATTGGCACGAGTACAGCTTTGGCATTTACATCACCAGAAGGTGTTTTTAAGCATCTCCAAGCTGTAGCGATAGCCAGTGGAAACCATATCATGGCAAAAAGCTGGCTGGAGAGGCCGAATCCTCGCCATAAAAATGACGCAGGATCTAGTCCATACAAACCATCGGTAGAAAGATGAGAGGCGATTGTGGCCCCTATGCCACTTGCTATCCAAGATAATCCAATAATTCGTAATGCTAGAAATAGCGATAATGGAAATATGCACAGCAGCGTAAATATGCTGAGGTGATAGAAACTAAATAGTAATAGTTGTGTTTGAAAAATAGTTTGGAAAAGTCTGTATGAGGCGACGATGGCAATTTGTGGAATATGAGAGTAGTAATAGGGAAGGTTATATCCCTCTGCCCAGTTGGGTACCCAATGATCGGTTAGCAGAGAAATTTTGCAGAAGAGGTTTGTTGGAAAAATGCTTTTGCAATGCGTGTTTGCATAGTCCCAAATTTGGTTGGTTCGGTCGACGAGGGCAAATTGGAAGGTGTTGTCGTTGGGATCTAACCTCGCAGAAGGCTCGGATCGATACGTCCAGAAGTTAAACCCTAACGCAAATATAAGGAGCGCAATACCAAGATATTTTTCTATATGTTTCATATGCATTATGGCCACAGTGTTGGATTTAGCCAATCAGTGTGGTCGTCGAAAATACCGTCACCCGCATCGGTTGTAACTAATTTCAGATGTCGCACTCCTTTTACTGTTACCTCAGCGTGAGCGGGCATAGTATATCTGCCCATTTTTTCTGAACGAAAGAGGAGTTTGTCGTCACCATAAATTTCAAATATAGCCGATGCTTTGGCGCCTGCTTCCGTGTCTATGCCAAAGTCTGTGGTAAATTTTGTAAATTTTTTATTTATGTCATAGACGTCGCGTGAATTGGCATGAGTACCTATTCCAGTGGGATAAAATACGTATTGCACAGATAACCTGTTCCATTTGTTTGGCCCACCGAGGTAGCTATTTACTGATTTGTTTACTTGTCGGCGTCCGTATCCTTGCTCATACACAAATGGTGCTATCTTGGTAAGGCTTACGGGTTGACGGCTAATCAGTGGACGATTGAGCATACTCAGAGCCGATATGACAAATATACAGGAAAGTGCAGCTACATATTTTGATATATGCGAGTCGCGTACGAGATGCAAGACGAATACTCCAAATAACCCCAATAGCACAAATGACGTTGGGATGGTAAACATGGGCTGAGCGAGTCCAGAAAGGATAGGTATACCATTGTTTGGGTAGTTGGCTACGAGTGCCGTATGTAAGTTATAGAAATAAAAAAAGGTAAATATCGCATACATCCAAGAGAAAATTCTCAGCCTGTGTTGGATGTGATTATTGTGTTTTGCTATATAAAATGGTGCCCATAGAAGCAGAAATACCGATAATGGGAATGCATAGCGATCGTGAGATTGTGTTTGGAAGAGAAAGAAAGCAGCGTTTACGATGATGAGTGACTCGATGAGGTTGCGAAGGTTTATCGTACTGACTCGTCCGGCCGAAGTGTTTTGCGAAGGGGGGTTTTGGAGGCCTACGATGAACTGTCGAAGTGCCGCAAAGAGATAAAGAGACGAGAAGACAAGTAGTCCGACTGTTTTCGCATTGACTATGCCAATTATCGACAATTTGTCGGAAGTTATCATGCCGCGTCCGGCAGTTGTGATCCACCAGAGGTTGTATGCGTTTAGACTCATCCATGGGAAATAGTCATAATTTTCGGTGAGGCTAGCAAATACACGGTCTGCATTTCGTGCCAAGAGAAACTCTATATTTAATCCCAAAAAACTGACTAATGCACCGCCAATGGCACGTACAAGTCCAGAAAAGCCTAGACTTTGCCATATAAATAGAAAAAACACTGGTCCATAAATCATGTTTTGTAGCTTCGTCATCATGGCCAGCATGAATATGGCTCCTGCCCAAAATGGTTGACGCTTGAGAGCGAGGATTAGCGCAGTAAGGAAAATACATACCCCTAGCGCATCCACTTGTCCCCACCATGCGCCATCGATCAGTGCGAGAGGCGAGAGTAGATACACTATCGCAGCCAACTCATAGAATGTTAGCGTAAAAATTTTGAAAGAAATGTCAGGAAAGCCTAATTTTTTCGTATTTTTTCCTATAAAAAGTAGTAAAGTTGCTATACCGAAGTCAGCAAGTATAGGCACGAGTTTGCTGATGGTGAGAAATAGTAAGTTGGTGTTGTTCCAAAACTCATTAAAATTATGAGGATCGGCAAATTTGCTATATACCGTGACCATGAAGCCTAAAATGTAAGCAAATGGGGTGGGGTAATTGTTGTTTGTCACCTTCATTCCCTCGACTATCCCTTTGTCGTATGTAGCCAGTCCCCATGATTTCCAAAATGATATATCTGCCTCAAATCCCGGATTTAGAATAAGCAGTAAGCGAAGTACTATCGCTATGCCAAAACACCAGTAAAGCAGTGAATTTTTCCGCATGCGTGTATCATACGGAAATTTTGATTTTGATGCGAGGGGATCTTCGAGTTAGTCTGTGGATTTGAGGGCGTTTTTTCGCCATTCATCAGCTTGCCTGAGTTGATCTAGCCTAGTCTTTAACATGGATTGCACCTCAGACAGCGTGTGAAATGTCTGTTGAAATTGTGTCTCATTTGGGGTTGGGACAAATGGTTTTCCATCTGGTTGAGTTTGTCTCATGAGGTTTTCTATCATAGAGTTTTCGACAATGATATTTTTTTGTGACTTGCCCTGTCCCAGTCTAAAGTTGTATTTGTAGAGTGCGACGGTTAGGAGTTGGTCGAGGCTAAATCCTAATGAGTCTGCGATGCGATCGAGATACACCGTGTAGTTGTCATAAAAATTAGGGTCAAGTGTGAGTAAATGAGATATATTGTAGACAACATCCGACACTTCGCTAATGGGTGCGACGGGTGAGGGGAGTTTACCTTCTGGTTCTTTGCTTATTGCCAACATATCAAACCAGTGAGAGATAGAGTTGAGCGCTTCAGGAATTTCTGCAAACATTGGTCGTGGGTGATTTAAATGTCGGGTGTGAATCAAGTTGCCGTCAAAGTCTCGAGCCTCGGTTACATCGTTTTTTGGTCCACCGATCAAAAACATGATTTTCGCTTCAGGTTTGGCCTGTGGTACTCGGTGAGGCTCGCGAAGATGCTTATGTTCAAGTTTGAGAAAGAGATTGGCCAGAAGATCCATTTTTTCCGAAGTGGTGAGCGCGCCAATACGAACATTGTAATTGACTTCTTTGTATGGATTTGGAATTTGTGGCCTTTGTTCGGATGCCATACGTATAAAATGAGTATATACTATTTACTATAGGGTTTCAAGTGCTCTTGATTTACGGCAAAAAGCGAAAGTGAGCCACCTGTCGCCGTATGTATCATAAGGCCTTTTGGTAGAGTGGTCCATGAGTAGGCTATGACTTGTGTTATACGATTGTCCCGCAAGAAAGCCCGTGCTTGTTCGTCGTTCATTTTGTTATCAAAAAATTGTATTGCCTGCGCATCTTTTTGAATTGTGTTTATGGTCAGAAGTGAGTGTCCATGAAAACTTTTTCTACCGGTGATAGCTGGGAATACCGAGTTGTATGGCCAAATGACAAGAAATATATCGGCAGGATCGCTTGTGTTAGAGGTTTTGAGAAGAAATTCATATTCGTTTCGTGCGAGGTAGTGATACGCGTTGGTTGGACTAAATTCACTAGCTAATTTTATCGTGAGTAGGTGATTTGGGATAAGGTATATCGTAAGTAAAATTACCGTAAATAGCGTCACATGACGAGCCTGAAAACGGCGCGTTTGAGGGAATGCTTTATGTAGGTAGTATGCCAATATTTCCGATAATTTTTCTATCCCAACGGTTGTGATGATGCATAGATATAAAATCGCCAGTGTAGACATAAATCGTACGTGAGAAAGATTGAGCATAGCTGGGATAGGGGAGAGAAATAATACATACGAAATCATCGTAAATAACACCACATATACTTGAGTGTACGAGCGTTGTACCAGAAACCACGGTATTGATGCTATGGCGCCAATAAATATTGGTCCCGTCGCGCTTATAAAATGTCCGATAGTGAAACGTGTTTGCTGAGAGGCCTCCCAAGTTCTGAGTTGTATAAACGGAAGTGAGTCAAAGAGATTTGAGAGATAAAGAATAGGTAAAATACCAGCTAATCCCGCGATAAATATAGGGAAAATAAATGTGTTCAATATTTCGCTTTTATCCTTTTTTGACAATGCATACATAGTTGATGTAACACCAAAAATTCCTATGATTACTATCCATAGAGCGGGTTGTAAGCTTGCAAGAATTATGCTGGATATGACGATCCCCATAAGGAGTCGTATCGAGCGATTTTTCTGCCTGTGCCACCGAAGCATGATAAAAGATAGAGAGATAGACGCTACGGCAAGAAGTAGCTGATGTGGAACAGCTCCAAATCGGACACGAGGGACGGCGAAGTTGTTGAAATAGTCACCATATGAGGGTAGTCCATCGCGCAGTATAGGGAACGCATGATATATGCCGAATAGGAATAGGCTGATTACCGCTAGTCTGTTGCTACCAAGCACTTCTTTGGAAAGGTGAAATGCCGCAAAAAATAACGCGATGCATAATAGTGCTATTGAGATGTGGTAGCTTTGGAATGGATTTGTGCCAAAAAGTGCTAGAATGTGCCCCAGAAACACATTGCTCCAGCCCACAAACGTTGGTCCTATAGATTCTGCTGTATACAGATCAAGTGTAGTAATCCATCTCGTAGCGCCTTGGGCAAATTGTGATACATAGTAAAAGTAATCACTTGGGTGATGCACGGTTCCCAAAAATACTGCACCGCTTGGTGTTTGCCAGAGACCTACGAAATAGGGGTAAAGGTTTTCTGCAGTGAAAACCATTGTAATGATCCATGCGATAAATGGCATAGACGGTTTATTTGCTCCAGCTCACTGAGTCAACGAGTTTGTCGAAAACGGTTTGAGAAAATAATTTACCACTGATCCATATGAGCAGATTTTTATTATTTGGTACTTCAAAAAATACATGGTCATATGGAGTTTGACCTTTGCTGTCTATGTATTTTGCACGGTATCCTTTGAGCCCTTTGCTATTGGTAAACGGTGTCACACTAGAGACTCCACTCCATGAATAGTCTTTCCACCATTGGTTGACATATTCGATTTTTGGCTTTGTAATGAACGACACTTTTTGTAATTGCGTGAGATCTTCTATGCGAAAGAAAAGATTTCCTTGCGCATCAGTGCCATTATAAAAAACCGTTACGGAGTCATATGGATCATTCGGGAATACTCCGAGCGAGATGGTGTTGGGATATGCGAAACTGTATGGGAATAGTTTCCCTTTTTGTTCTACCCATTGGGCACTGTCTGGTATGGGGATTTGGCCACCCATGACTGAGTCAAATTTTGCACCATTTGCAGGTGTTGGAGTAGGCGTGGGGCCTAAATAGGTAACACCCCCCGGAAGGACAATTGTGCCTTTTTGTGATTTGGCACGTGTTACAGCAAGCCCTATGATGAGTATCAAAAAAATACTGATACCAACGGCTGGAAGTAGTGTTTTGATATCAGATTGACTGTCAGATTCCATAGGTAAAGTATAAAGAATATGCGTGTCAGAATCTACGGCGCGTTAGTGAGTGTAGCATAGTAGAAAGATGCGAGATGCGAAAAAATTCAGATCGACCAAAACGGCGTGGATAATGATGAACTGGGACCTCTGCAAATTTTGCGCCATGTGTGTGTAGTTTGGAAATAAGTTCTATACAGATGGCTCCAGAGTCGTTGTGCAAGGTGATATCGCGTAGTGCCAAACGCCGAATAAGGCGAAAATCACAATCTATATCACGAATGGGTAGCCGAGTTATGACATGAGCTACACGATTATAAAGCACGCCTAGCACTGTGCGAGTCCAATGATCTGCGCGGTGTATTTTGTACCCATTTACCACATCAACAGATGGCGTAACACGTTCCACTAGTTTCTTTAGCTCAGAAGGGTCATATTGTCCGTCTCCGTCTGTATAAAAAACCCAGTCATATCTAGCGTTAGAAAATCCTGATTGTAATGCTGCACCGTACCCCATATTTTTGGGGTGAGTGATTGTGTGCAGGTGGATGTATCGTTTTTGGAGTCGTGCAAGTACGCGACTTGTGTTGTCCGTCGAGCCATCATTTATGACCAATATTTCATACCGTATGGCAACCTGTTTTGCAATTTGATCTGCCCTTGAGATAAGGCGTGCTAATGATTGCGCGTCATTGAGGCAAGGGAAAAATAAAGAAAGTTCCGGCAGTTTTTTCATGCGATTACCTCATGGTATCAGACTGAGTATAGAAGTTCGTTATGGCGCGTGCCACGCTCTGAACATCAGATTTTGTCATAGATGGATGAAATGGCAAACTGAGAATTTTTTTGGCTAACGACTCTGCAATAGGGAATGATCCAGATGTATACCCAAGATATGAAAATGCACGAACACGGTGGATGGGGGTAGGGTAGTGGACATGCGTAGGAATACCTCGTTTTGTGAGGAATTGTTGCAGTTGCCGACGGTGTTTGGCGAGAATTACAAAAAGGTGTGGGACAGCATCGCTCGACGGATCTGATGCTAGTGGTTGTAAAAATTCCAAGAGGTGTTTGAGTGAATTTTTGTACCATATGGCAATTTGTTTTCTGTTTGCAAAGTTTTTTTGGGAGTTTTTTAGTGCAACTTGTACTCCTGCAGCCTGCAGTTCGGGTAAATTGCTGTGACCTGCTATAAACGTGCTTTTATATCGAGTTTTTTCTCCATAAAACGATCGTATGCGCAGTTCTGTAATTTTAGATGCGTATGGTGAGCAAATAGCGCCTCCATCACCAAAACTTCCTATGTTTTTGGTCGGATAAAACGAAAAACATCCCAGTGCTCCAAATGTACCGACGTTTTTATGTTTGTATGTGGTACCAAATGCTTGCGCACAATCTTCTATAAGTGTGATGTGTTTTTTCTTGCAGAAGTGGCGCACGGCATCTATGTCTCCTGTCGCGCCATATAAATGCACCATGATGACAGCTTTTGTATTTTTGGTTATGGCAGCAGCGACAGTATGCACGGATAATTGTCCGTTTTGATCTACATCTGCCAGTACTAGTTTGGTCCCACTAAGCGCTGCAGCAAACGCAGTGGGGTACGCGTTTGCTGGAACTATGATTTCATCGGTATTTTTTAGATGAAGCGACTGTATCGATAAAAGAAGCGCATCATGACCAGAAGCCACAAGAGTAACGTGTGTGCCGATTTTTTGGGATAGTAGTTTGGTAAGTTTTTTGTTTTGGGGACCATGGAGGAATATTCCACGTTTTAATACATGGGTAAATGCTTGGATATATTGCTTTTGGAGTTTTGGGCTCGTGATAGCCAGAGCGTTAAAGGTAGGCCGACTCATAGAAAAAACTTGTGTAGGCAGGGAATATGTCTTAGTCGCGTTGGGGTTGCCAAAATTCTTTCCCGAGAGTGTCCCATGGGATTCTGCGTTCGTCAGGGTCGTTTATGTTGAATTGACCGTTCATAAAGTACGTTATGGTGGCAATATTTGTGGAAAAATTTACTGCTCCGTGAGCTACGCCTCGAGGAATATACACCATGCGATGCGTACTTCCGCCCATGGGTATACGCATGGTTGCGCCATACGTAGGAGAATTTTTTCGTACATCCCAAAGTCCCGTCATGAGTCGAGACTCATCGGCGACATACCATAATTCATCCTGTGCAAAATGTATATGCCATGCTTTGACAGACCCCGGAATTTGGGTGCTGCGGTTTATTTGTGCTATATGAAATCCTGGGAATTGTTCTACTTCACCCTGTGGATTGATGCGAAGAAGTTCAGAAAAATCACTGTCTTCACCAGACATATTTTTGAGCGTTATTATCGTAACGCCATCGATAGTAGGTTTAGACTTGTAGTCTTGAACATAGATTTTTGCACTTGTTTTTTCGTCTATATCCGTCAGGGAGAGTGGTGTAGCCATAGGCACATTATTGTGGAATATACTGGCGAAGTCAAGCGATGCTATACTCTTGAAAGACTATGAAAAAGTGGATACTGACATATATTATTTTGGGATTTGTTCTATTTTCTCTTGCACCTTCTATGTATGAGTTGTCTCGTGCGGGAGATTTGCAGTCTAATCGACAATTTGAACTCGTGCACAATTTCCCAACTGATTATAATTTTTATCTTTCGCGAATTCGCATGGGGCTGGAGGGTAAATGGACTGTTCGTGAGGTTTATACGACTGAGACGCATGCAGGATCGTTTATCCATGAATTTTATTTGCTTCTTGGAAAAGTTGGAGCTTGGGCGAGAGTGCCAGACTACAGACCAGCAGATGTCTACCATGTGGCTCGTATCGTGCTCGCTTTTGCGCTGCTTTTTGCTATAGCTTCGTGGTGTAGGCGAAGCTTTGCACATGTAGCAAATAGAACCACATGGGCGATTCTGGGTTTTTTGCTGATTGTGACCGCTTCTTCTTGGCCCAAATTTGTGACAGTTGCCGATGCTCCAAGATTGGGTGGGTATATGGCGTGGTGGTCTGTCATGGATAGTTTGCAAAGGATTACGTTTATCCCTCATCTTCTGGCAGGTCAAGCGCTTATGTTGAGTATCGTGTTGATTTTCGCGGCATCAGTTGGAATGAAGCGTAAAGTAAACAATATATTTTTGGGGATTTTGGGATTTGTGCTTGGGATGGTGTTTCCTCCGGGGCTTATTTTTGTCTATACAACATTGGTTGTGATGGTGTTTTTGGAGACTTGGTTTGAGAAAAAGAGCATGTTGCAGGGGATGAAGGAGTGGTTTATTCCCGTGTTTGGATTTATATGCGTGAGCGCACCTTCGCTCGTGTATCTCTTTCTCATGACCTCGTTTTATCCATGGAAACGATTGGCCGAGCTTGATATTTTGCATCCATTACCATTTGACTACATAGAGTATATCCAAGCATTGGGCCCAATGCTTCCGTTGGGGCTTCTGGGGGCAGGGATCGTGTTGTGGAGGCGGGATCGTTATTTTATTCCCGTTGTTTCTTGGGTTGGAGCATGGATGATACTCCTCGGTGTTTTTCGATTTATCCCATCGCAGAGTCCACTGCGATTTTCAGAAATGGTGCCCCATGTTGGCCTTGGAATACTCGCCGCATATGTCTTTTTTAGCATGTTTGCCTTATCTATCAAGACCCGTTATTTGCGAGGGATAGGTCAGTTTTTATCGTTGTTTGTCGCCATGAGCCTGATTTTACTGGGATTATTTCACATGTTTTCTTCCTATATGTGGCAAAAGGATTTCGTGGATCACAAAATTAGAGCTTCTGTGCCATTGGTGCCTACGGGGAGTTATGTGATGTATCCGTTGCGTGACTTTATCGCAGCAATATCATACATACAAAATAACGCAGGTAGGAATGAAATAGTTCTTTCTGAGACTACCGCAGGAAATTATATCCCAGTGTATAGCGGTAATCGTGTATTTGTGGGGCATGACAATACAGTAAATGCCGAGCAAAAACGAGTTGATGTATCACAATTTTTTTCAGGAGAAATGCCACCAAATGTGGCACGTGAATTTGTTCGTGGGACAGGAGCATCGTATGTATTTTTTGGTCCTCAAGAGAGGGAAGATGGGGCGGTCGCAGATCTTTCGCACATATACCCATTTTTGCGGTCTATATATCACAATGCATATGTGACCATATATAGCATATTGTAAGATCCACAACATTTTTTTGCGCATGCATCAAAGACGAGTAGGGATTATTATATTTTTTGTTGTGTTTTTGTTTGGTTTGTTTACCATGTCACGTGGCATTATAACGTGGGATGAACCAGAAAATTATTTTGTGGGGCGCATATATTTGAATATCCTTTGGACACAGTCACTAGGTCCACTTCGTAATCCAACCAGCCTCCGTATACCTCAAGCGTTGCCATTTCGGGCTGATACACATTGGGAACGATATCCGCCGCTTGCTATCACACTTGCCTCCTTTTCATCTCTGGTTTGGTCTGAGTGGCTTCATCTCACTGATCCTGTTTCTGCTCATCACATGGTTGTAGTGTTGTTTTCGGCGCTAGCGGTGTATGCCACATACGCGATGGGACTAGAGCTTACTGGTTCAGTGTTTTTGGGAGGTATTGCCGCGCTTATTTTGGCACTATCACCCATATTTTTGGGGCACAGTCAGGTAAACATAAAAGACGTGCCACAAGCCGCGTTATTTACGCTTTCTGTATGGTTAGGTATGCGTGCAATACGAGCAAATACACTTCATTTATATTTAGTTGCGGGTGTGGTGTGGGGACTTGCAATGGCGACCAAATTCAATGCAGTGTTTGTTCCTATAATTTTAGGTATTTGGTTTATCGTACAAAAGAAGAATCGGCTTTCGGTAAGACAAATAGGATATTTTACCCACTATGGAATAGTGGGGATGGTGGTGTTGTGTGTTTTTTGGCCATGGATTGTGACAGATCCAGTTCGGAACATTCGAATGATTGTACAGTACGTCGGTGAAGTAGGGCGTGGATTACCCGTGTTGTTTGATGGCATTCTCTATATTGCTGGCGTGGATGTGCCATGGTGGTATGCACCGAGTGTAATCGCATTACAGACTCCACCAGTCGTTCTCTTGTTTATATTTGTGGGTATTATAGCTAGCGCTTTAGGAATGCAGGCTGGTGTTGCGCGCAAGCGAATTATAGTTTTTATTTGGATTGGCGTCGTATTTGGTCGGTATATGGTTCCTCACATGATCATATATAACGGCGCAAGGCACGTGATGGAAGTGTTGCCAGCACTTGCGCTGCTTGCTATGTTTGGGGTTGAATGGTTGGTAAAGACTGGTGCACGCTGGGTGTCAATACAGACAGTCAAAACACTATGTCTGGTAGTTCTTGTGGTAGCACTAGGGTATGTGGCTATGCGAATGCACCCATATGAATCTATGTATTTCAATATATTTGCAGGAGAGAGCAAGAAAGTATCTGAGACGTTTGATTTTGATTATTGGGGATTCTCCGTTGGGGAGTTGGTGACCAAAGTAAACAATGTAGCAAGAGGCACTGATGCCACTGTATATGTGGCGTGGCTTAATTTTCCGAGTGCGTATTTTCCAGATAATACACTTGCATTTGTGCAGTCAGAAACAGAAGGTGCTGATTTCATCATCATACCTAACTCTCAGAATTTTTTTGAGGGGGCTATTGCCTATTGGAACACACATGGTAAAGTGGTCTCCACGGTGGCACGAAATGATGTGGTAATTGGGTACCTTTTTGCCACAAAAAAATAATATGAGCAAAACATATAACGCGGAGCATTACTCTCATGTCCATTTGGTAGAAAGAAAGCATTTTTGGTTTCTGGGGAGACGTGAGCTGATTCGGACGATGATCGCTCGTTTTGTCCCAAATAGTAAAGGTCGCACTTTTCTAGATATAGGGTGTGGTACGGGTGTTATGTTGTCAGAGCTACAGCGCCTAGGATTTAGTACGACGGGGCTAGATGTCAACGCTCGCGCACTCATGTATGCGAAACGTCAAACGACAAGTATGCTTGTGCGATCATCAATATTTCAATTTAGTCCCAAGAAAATATTTGATGCAGTGGGAGCGTTTGATGTGATGGAACACATACATGATGACATGCGGTTTATAAAAAAATGCTATGCACTTGTGCATCGCGGGGGATATGTATTTTTGACTGTACCGGCAGGTACTCATCTTTGGTCCTCTGTCGATACTGCATCTGGTCATAAGCGCCGATACACCAAGCAGAGCATGACGAAACTCTTAAAAGACTCAGGATTTCGTATAGTTCATATGGGATATTGGAATTCTTTATTACTTCCTATGTATTCGTTGTGGAGAGTGTTGGTGGGGAGGGGTGGTGAAGATGTTGTGCAGAGATATCTGGTTATGCCTAAGCCTTGGATAAATACCATGCTTCTTTTTATACTAAGGCTAGAGCATGTTATGGGGTATAGACTTCCGTTTGGTGCCACACTCGTAGTAGTCGCAAAAAAAATATGAAACGATTGGTTTTGCCGATTTTACTGTATAGCATTCTTATAGTTTTGCTGTTTGGATGGGCACTGTGGCCAGATAGTGGGATGTTGTTGTATGGTGATGACATTCATCGGGCATATTACTTTTTTCGTGAATTTTTTAATCAGTGGATGAGTCGAGGTGTGTTTCCATGGTGGAATCCCAGTATATTTGGTGGACAGCCGTTCATCGCAGACCCTGTCGTGAATATTTGGTATCCGCCAAATTGGTTATTTTTTATATTGCCCCTAAACCTCATGTACAGTTGGCATATAGCGCTTCACATACTTTGGGCCATGGTAGGTATGTATTTACTCATGCGGACCAAACAGCAATTTGATATAGCCGCTTGGATTAGTGGGGTAATATTTGGGATGTCTGGGTTTTTTATGGCGCGCACGTTTGCGGGTCACGTAGATGTGATTGCAGCAGCAAGTTGGATACCTTGGGTTGTCGGCGCATTTTGGAAGTTGATGCGCGTCGTCTCCGAAAAACGCCAAGGTACAGGTAGATATGTGGTACTTGCGAGTTTTTGTTTTGCTATGCAATTGTTTGCAGGCTATCAAACAATGGCATTTTTTACTGTGTTGGTGATTGGGTTGCTTAGTGTGGTGTATGCGTTGAGCGTACGAAAATATACACCGATTATATATGCAGTGCTTTCGGGAGTTGCTGGCCTTTGTCTTGCTGCAATTCAAATATTGCCCGAGCAGGAATTTTTCAGTCGTAGTATACGATTGTTTTCTTTTCCCTATACGTGGCATGCGTATGGGTCATATGAAATTCGAAGCTTGTTGCAGTTTCTTAACCCTTTTCAGTTTGGTAATCAATACACCTACAGTGGACCGCCACCAAATTTTGTTGAGCATAGTGCATTTATCGGACTATTCGGATTAGTACTCAGTTTTATCGGAATAATCATGTTATTTCGAAAAAATATTGAGGCGAAAGCGCGAGTTTTGGGAATAGTGTTTGTGGCGCTTGTGTTTTTTGGGTTGTGGGTTTCGTTGGGTCCAAATGCTCCGATAGATTTGCAAAAAATACTTTGGCAATTTGTCCCTATGTATCACCACCTACGTATACCCCCCCGCCATTTGGTTCTCGTGATATTTGGGCTGTCTGGACTAGCTGGGATTGGGCTTCGAATGATAAAAAATTCTCGCTTGTTGTATATCACAGGTGTTGCTGTGACCATAGAATTGCTTTTGTTTGGACGTGGATTTGTCTCGTTACAGAAGATTCCAGAACGTAGGCATGATGCGACGCTCGTATCGTATTTAAAACAAGATGTCGCTCCATACCGTTTGCTTCAAAATTTTGGCGTTTGGCTCCCACAGCGAGATGTGTTGGATTTTGATGGTGTCATGGCCTATGACCTACAGTCTGCGACTGGGTATGATCCTTCTATTTTAAAAAGTTATTATGATTTTGTGGAAGCATTAAATAAAAGTACGAGGTCGAGTTTAGTAGATCATGACGTACAGGTTCCGTATATGGACGTGACCTCGCCGTATATTTCTTTCTTAGGGATAAAGCATCTTATGCTTCCGTATGGAGCTTACAATCCAAATACGGGGCGGGGAAGTGGCATGTGGGATTTGGCTCGCACTGATAATGAGGCTGGATATGAATTATATACAAATACAAAGGTTGCGGAGCGTTTTTTCTTTGTCTCTAACGCGTACT
Organism: uncultured Gammaproteobacteria bacterium; assembly: GCA_964639945.1. Lineage (GTDB taxonomy): Bacteria > Patescibacteriota > Microgenomatia > UBA10105 > UBA927 > UBA927. The sequence goes on along the minus strand of CAZXHY010000002.1, from coordinate 39,100 downwards.
TTTATAAAACAAGAGAGCAAATACTTGAAAGATTACGACAAGATGTAGACCTTTCTACTATCGTATTATTGCGCGATCTAAATCATCCCGAAGGATTAGTGCAATTGCCATGTGAGAAGGGGGTTGGTGCAGTTAGGGTGATATCGTATACCCCAAATAAAGTGACACTTTTAGTCGATACACCGTGTGACGCGTATTTGTCTAGTTCTGAGGTTTATTACCCTTCATGGAGCGCAACTATCGACGGAAAAGAGACCGATATATATGAATCAAACATAGCATTTCGAACAATTTTTGTACCTAGCGGAAAACATGAGATTGTCTATGAGTATCGACCGACTATATTCCTTATAGGAGGGATCATTTCACTGTTAAGTTGTGGAATTTTGTTTTGGATAACAAAGAAATTTTGATTTTTTGGTAACTTACCAGTACTTGAGGATACATGGATCTTCTTTTTGCCACCAAGGTGATTGACGGGGGATTTGATTGTTGGTTCGGTTATCAAAAATCCATGTGAGAGGAACACCTTGAGAGGTTATCGTGTAAGTAGGCGTATGGGCAAGTAGGTATTCATATGCGTAGAAGAATCGGTAGAAGAATGACTGACGATTTAAAAATATAACAAAATCAGATTCATCATATCCAAACTTGTTCAAATTGGTAAGTAGATCCGATCGTAAATACGTGCCTGCTACGTTTGCAGCCATGACAATGTGGACTTTAGCGTTTTGTGGGGCGTTTTTGTTTACCCACTCGACTGCTGCTTTTTGTGATGTGCCCCAATAATCGAGGTCGTATTTTCCGTACGCACCTCGTATGCCGCCTACAAGCTCATTGAAATACGTTATTTGGTAAGGGTGATACGATACAATGTTCCACGAGAGCCAGCAGGTGATTGCTACGATAAGTGCTACGCTCATAGATTTCTGTTGTTGCGCCAGCACCCTCACAAGGTCGGAAAATGAAAGCGCTGCAAGTATCGCTATAGGGATTAGTGTCTCCTCGAAATGTCTAACGCCATCTATGACGCCAATTTGGGGAAGGAGATAACGAGCGAGTGGTATAAACAACCAGCAAACAAGGAGTAGTTCGAAGTGTTTTACTCTTTTTTGTACTATGGATTTTAGAATGCGAATAAGGCTTATGATGCAAAAGAACAAGATAGGAAGTGGGGTTGTTATAGCCAAATACCAGTAAGGATAATACCGCGGCACAGTACTTCCAGAGCAATACCATGTTCCATTGAGCAAAACTTCTATATTATTTGTTCCTATGCCGAATGTTCGGTATGCGTGATCTAGTTGTAGGAGAGGGTTTGGCCAGAACGCCCACCACAACAAGAGTGCAAAAATAGGCGCAACCAACCAATACAAGAGTATGAGTGTATTTCGAGTGAAAAACTTAGTGATTGCCTGAATTGGTAATTGAGTGAGGAGAAACCATGTAGCAAAGACAATTGGTACAAAAATGCTATTAATTTTGACACTGAAAGCCATAGCAAAGGCACTCGCAGCCAGTATAAGGTCGATGGGGCGTTTTTTGGTCGCAAGTCGCCACACGAGCCACATGTTCAGCGCAAATATTACCGCAGAGGGGATATCTTTCATATTATTGTGCATGTCGCCAAAGTATCGAGGGGTAAGCGCGAGAGATATTGCTGCGATGATTGCTACATTGCGACCTACTGCCTCCTTAAGGAACAAGTAAACGATAACAATTCCGAGTACTCCCCATAGCACGATTGGAAGGTGATACGCGTTATCTGCAGGAAGAATGTTCCATAATTTGTGGAGGGCGAGAAATGATGCAATGGGTGGGATAGACATAATAGGCCCATACGGCAAGCTCCACGCAAGCCTCGGGTCTGGTTCGGTATAGGGTAAGTCGCGAGATTCTAGTTGCTGCCAACTATACCCCAAAAGATGTCCGCCTCCGAAGAAGTGAAAGTGAAAATCCCACGTAAAGCCATAGGAAGGCATGATGACCAGATGAAGTACAAGGAATCCAGAAATGAGCAATGTTGCGACATGTTTTTTTATAAACTTCATGGTGTCCTTTGGTAAATGACGACTGATGTGTTTGAGAAAAGAACGGTCAAAAATGGATAACCATTAAAGATTCTTGAATGACGTGGAGAAGAAATGATATAGGTTATTGCATGATTTTTCATAAATACTTCCGCTACTTGATCGTTCATAGTTCCTGAAAATATTTCTTGGCGGAGCGCTTTTTTTGTCTCTGGATATAGAGTGTGGATGGGGTGGCCTGTGAAGCTTTTTTTCCCCGTCATTACAGGGATTACCACATCATAAAATAGTGTGGGGTCGGTCAGCACCACGCCTTCCTCTCTCGCGTTTTGGATATGTATAAGTCCGTCTACCACGTCGAATGGAATATGGTTTAGCGATATGAGTTTTGCGTCTGTGGTAAGTGGTGTGGTGCGTGTTTGTATTTGTGTAAGTATTGAGGGGATCGTGAGTAATAGGTAGAGCGAAAGTGCGACACCTATGGTGAGTTGGGGGTGTTTTAGTTTTTTGCCAATGATCGCAATACACCACATATATCCAGATCCAGCAAGAAGTGCTAGCCCTATGTAGGATGCTGGAGAAAGCCATCGAACAGCAGAGGTTCCTAGATATGTCGGTAGAGGTGAAAAAAAGAATATAAGACTAAGGAGTGTATACACCACGAGGGAAGCGTAGAGATGAGTATGCTTTTTTATGAACGCAAAGATCCCAAATGGGATAAAGAACCCGATGGGCCCTAGCGCCCAAATAAATTGGAAAATAGATAGCGAAAATTGTTGATTATTTTCCCAAGTTTTTGCCGCAGTGAGTATAGGCTGATGGGAGAATTCAAAATTAGTAACCATAGCACCCAGTAGCGCGGGCAGGAGTGCTATGCTAGCCACGATAATGTCTGCGGATTTTGGGATTTGTTTGTAGTTTTTCCACATAAATATTGCAAGAATAGAAAGTGCTACCAGAAGCATTTGTATGGGGTTTGCCGTGGCCGCAAGAAACGAGACTACACCGAGGAGCACGTATTGTGATGGGTTTTTTTTGGAAGATTCAGATAGCTTTGTGTATAAAAGTATGACCAATAAGCTCAATATGGTCTGGAGCACTTGATGTGGCACTCCGCCTAAACGATTGAGCGCTGGAGTGGGAGAGAACCAAAAATCTCCAAGCAGTTTAAATGTTCCGAAGCGAAAAAATGTGGTGAAATCAAAAAAATTTGAAGCGGTAACGGCTATGATGAATGTTACATACATTGTTGTAGAATCGCTGAGTGATCGTTTGGTGATGTGCCAAAGAAGGAGGAGGAGACCTGCAACAAGCAATATAAGCGATATGTTGTATGACAAAAATGGACTAATAGGAATTTTTCCTAGTAGTGCATTAAACCAGTATATCCATGTAGGAATAAGTGGTTCATTGGTGAATAGATGTTCCACAAAAAGGCTTGGAGAGTTCTGTGCTTGTGCTATCGCTGATACGTAGAGGAAATAGTCAGCGAAATAATGAGCTATTCCTGTAAATAGGTGTTCAGGTGGATTTTGTATCATGCCGGTGAGTACGTGCCATGAGTTTGAGATGGTAATCAGGGCTATGATAATCGCAACCGTTACTGGCATAATAAGTACAATAATGAAACATTCTTTCTATAAAGCGCCCATATTCATACTCATTATTGTAACAGTAATTTTTCTCTTTCTGTTACTATCAACACGTCTTGAATTGGGTCTTGTGCGATATTTTGATGCAGATGAACTAGCGTATCTGCATTGGGCACATAATGTGTTTACGGGAAAATTACCATATATTGATTTTTTCTTCTATGTGCCTCCCGGATTTTTGTGGTTTTTGGCGCCAGTGTTTTTGTTTACCAACGATACGACCATTTTATCGATCAGCCGAGTAATTGCCTTTGTGGTGTTTGTTTTTCTTGGAGCAGTGACAGGCTTGGTTTTGAAGCAAATCCGTAAACCAACAGGCGTGATGGAATCGTGGTGGATATTATTCCTTCCTGCTTCTGTGCTCACATTTTTGCCATTACCTGCAGATAAAATGCTTGAGATACGTCCTGATAATATAGCAACTCTTATCGCATTTGTTGGATTGTATTTGCAGATTCGATGGCTCGAAAGCCAACGAATGGCGTTTGCATGGTGGTCTGGTTTGGCGTATGGGGCGTCATTGTTATTGTTACCGAAATCTTTGCCACAAATAGCGATAGCGGTAATTGTCGGGGTGTTTGCTACATTTGGCATGTCCAAAAAATATTCTAGATTGGTCGTATTTATGTTAGGAATTGGATTGCCATTATGTATATTTGGCGCATGGATCCTTGCCACAAGTCGGAGTATCGGTGATGTGGAGTTGGTGATGTATTCGTTGACGAAGCTTCCATTGGAGGTAAATAAAATTGGGCAACTTTTTCCTATGCAACCAGATTTATTTTTTTATCCAAATAATAATTATTATGGAGTCGGCGGGTGGAGTAGAGAATTGATGGCTAATCATGCCGTGTGGATGGTTGGATTGTTGGTTGGAGTATGGAGATTAGTAACTCCGTTGATTGGTGGGAAGAATAAAACAGGTGCATGGGTAGAGCTTCTTGTGGGAGGATCGTTTCTTGCCTATATTGTGACATTTATGTATGGATATCCGTTGCGACATGCGCAATATTTGATTCCTATCGCGGTATTTGTCGCGCTGTATGTTGGAGACGTGATTTGGTCGATTTGGACTGTGATAGGCACTCGAATATGGAGAAGTGTTTTTGTTTTAGTCTATGCAGTATGCATTGTTTTCTTGTGGCAGATTTCAGAAGGGGTAAATAATCCCAAACGACTATGGACGAATGCAGAAGATGTGCGCACGCTTGCGTTTGCACTGCAAACCATACCGAAAGATTCGTATGTGTTAGACCTAGTTGGGGCAACTATATATTTTCGAGATCCAGCATATGGGTGCTGTCTGCCGCTGGGGCAATATTCTCCGTTTCTTTCAAGACCAGTGAATACATTGTCTGATGGATTGAGACGCAAACATCCGGTATATATCTATCAGGGAAGGCTATATCGGCTCAATGATATATCTTCGCTTGATCGTCAATACATAGACGAGTATTATCAGCCGCTTACGAATGATAAGACGTGGTTTATACGAAAGTAGATATGTAGATGAGTCAATCATGAAGCGAGTCAAAAAAATACAAATCATGAACCAAAAGAAGAAGGGTAAAGTTATTGGCGTTATTCTCACCTATAATTGTGCACGACTAGTAGCAGATATCGTATCTCGAATCCCTAAAGGCGCACTCGACGTCCTTATCATAGTTGATGATGGTTCACGCGATAACATAAAAGATGTGGCAAAGCAGCTGGGAGTCCCTTTTTTTACTCATGCTCATCTAGGGTACGGGGGAAATATGACGTTTGGACTGTCTCAGGCGCATGCTATGGGAGCATCATACGTTGTTGAAATTCACGGAGATGGGCAATATGATCCCACGATAATTCCTGAAGCCTATAAAAAAAGTGTCGCTGGATCGTATGATTTACTATTGGGTACTCGATTTAATACGATTTTTGAACCGCTACGTCTTGGGATGCCTAGGGTGAGGTATGTCGCAAACATAGCGCTAAGTTTTATCGAGCGTATCGTGCTGGGTATTCCCGTCTCTGAGTTTCATTCTGGGTTTCGTATATATAGTCGTCAGTTTATAGAGATAGTCAATCTTTCAACTGCTTCAAAAAGTCACTTGTTTAGTTTTGAGAGTATTGCTCAGGCAAAGTATTTTAATTTACGCATAGGTCAAATTCCCGTTCGGTGCGATTATAGAAAAGAACATACATCTATAAGCTTGCGACATTCGACTGTGTTTGCGTTAGAAACATTTGTTGTTTTATATGAATATGTGTTGAGTAGATGGGGAGTTCGAACGTTTGCGCGTTTTATCCCTAGGATGGCTTGATGAGTGTGGGAGTGGGGATAGGGAGTATGTATGTGCCACCACGGGCAGCAAACCACCGTTCCTTTTTTAGGATTGAATCTTTGTGATCCCACGCAAGTAGAAGTATGTAGTCGGGTGTGCGCGTTGTTAATTCTTTGGGATCCAAGATTGGGATGTGGGTGGCGGGGGTATATGTTCCTATTTTTGATGTAGCACTATCCACGATGTAGTCGATAGTATGAGTGTTGAGGTTGCAGTACTGTAGCATGGTTGTTCCTTTTGCTGATGCTCCATAGCCTGCTATGCGTTTTCCTTTTTTCACAAGTGTGCGAAGCAATGTTTGAAGTGCTTTTTTAACATGTGCAGGTTTTTTGGCAAACGCTTTATATGTCGAAATCTGTGTGTACCCTTTGACCTTTTCTTCTTTGAGCAGTTTCTTCACAGACTGCTGTATAGGCATGGAAGCATGACTGTGCGCAGCATACACTCTGAGAGATCCTCCATGAATGTCTACGTGTTGTACATCAAAAACTTTGAGTTTATGAGTGAGAAGCAGACTGACTAATGGATGTAGGAGATAGGAAAATACATGCTCATGATAAATGATGTCAAACTCGTTTTTTTCTAGTATGTCGCCCATATACTTCACTTCAAATACAAATATCCCATCCTGCTGTAATAACATGTGCACGCCTCGAATAAATTCGTGAATATAGGGAGTATGGGCTAATACATTGTTTGCTGTGATGATTGAGGCGTTGCCGTATCGCTTTTGTATTTGTTTGGCTACCTTTGGGGTGAAGTATGTTTGTAGAGTAGGAATACCAGATTGTATTGCAAGGTTGCTACATTCTTTTGCAGGATCGACACCAAGCACATGCGCACCAAGACGTTGTAATGGTTTGAGAAGCACACCATCATTGCTTCCTATATCCACAACAAGGTGTTGGGAAAGGGTGGGGAATCGTTTTTTAATTGTTTTTGCGTATTTTGCAAAGTGAGAAACCAACATGGGTGACGTAGAAGAAAAATACGCATAGTGTGCGAATAGAATTTTGGGTGAGATTGTGTGAGTGAGTTGGGAGCTGTGGCATACGTGACAATACATGAGGCCTAATGGATACCGTTTTTGCGGTTTTATGACTCGACTGAATTTCACAAAATTATTGGCAGGGGCCATTCTACCAAGTGACAGGTATGGAGTTGTATGTGTACTTCCACAAAGAATGCATTGTGTATGCGATGTGACATGATCTTGCATTGTTGTATTCTATTTCGCACTAAGCGAAACCACAATTGTGAAAAAGATGTAAACATCGTACTATACTCCAAATGACAAAGCGTCTTGATTTTTCTCTCATACTTGCATGTTTTAATGAAGTTGATGTTTTTGCTTCTAGCGTGGAAAGAATTGTAGAAACTTTGCGTCACAGTAAGCGTTCGTATGAGATCATATTTGTAGACGATAAAAGTCGCGATGCAACTCGTGATTTAATTGCAAAGGCATGTAAAAAATACCCTCACACTTCTGCAGTATTTCATCGTACGAATTGTGGTCGAGGGAAGACGGTAGCCGATGGGTTTATGAGAGCCAAGGGAGAGGTGATAGGGTTTATCGACATAGATTGTGAAGTTGGTCCCGAATATATTCCGCAGTTGGTTTCTCTCATACTTGAGCGAAAGGCAGATGTAGCAATAGGGAAGCGTATATATCGCTCCAGTACAGGATCATTGATTCGGGAAATATTAAGTCGTGGATATCAATGGTTATCCGACATTCTTGTCGGGACGGGAGGGTTGGACACTGAGACGGGGTATAAGTTTTTCCGACGCAGTAGCATCCTGCCGCTGCTTGCAAAAACCGTACATACTGGATGGTTTTGGGATACGGAGATTATGATCCGCGCCAAACGAGCAGGGTTGACGATTTGCGAAGTGCCGGTGTTATTTTTGCGACGTTTTGACAAACAGTCATCGGTGAATATTATTCGTGATACTGCTGACTATCTGCTAAACTTATGGAGCTTTCGTGCACTGCTTGCGAAAGAGAGGTAGTATATGAAAATAATTGAAACTATTGGTTTGGGTCGCGCGTTTCGATTTCTTTGGTACTCATTATTTTCATGGGTTTTACATGTGTCACTTCCACCACTGCGAGTATTTTTTTTGCGGTTAGCTGGAGCGAAGATTGGTTATGACACAATCATCCTTGATGTTGTTTTTATAAATGCATATCACTATGGATTTAGTAAAGTACGCATTGGTAAACGATGCTACATAGGGGATGGTGTCATGATTGATGTTCGAGGTGGTGTGTTTCTTGAAGATGATGTAACGCTTTCAAATCGAGTATGTGTCGTTTCGCATATCAATGTTGGGTACCCCGAACATCCATTGCAACGATATTTTCCTACGAAAGAATCCAAGGTGGTGATTCAAAAAGGAGTATACGTTGGAACTGCCGCAATAATCCTTGCTGGGGTGACGATAGGTCGTGAAAGTGTGATCGGCGCAGGTGCTGTCGTCACAAAAAATATTCCTGAGAGAGTAGTGTCTGTGGGGGTTCCTGCAAAAGTCGTGAAGTCTATTTGATACGGCATATCGTTTTTCACATGATGAGTTTTTTTGTTCTGTTTGTATCCACAAATGTTGTGCATCTCGCTGGACGAAAATACAACGATATAGAGAGTGCCTATGTATGGCCATAGAAGTTATCTTGTAAATACATTTATGCTTCGAGTATGATAGGCAAAATGAAAATTCCATTGCACAAGCCATTGTGGGGACCAAAAGCTGAGCGCGCGGTGATTACTGCCATGCGGCAGGGTAGCGGAACGGCCGATGGACCACAGAGTGCACAAATGAGAAAAAGGCTACAGAAAATAACAGGAGCTCGATATGCGTTACCTGTCACAAATTGTACACATGCGATGGAAATAGCCGTGGCATGCCTTGAGGTAAGCGCAGGGGATGAAGTAATAGTCCCAAGTTTTACGCTTGCATCTACTGCAACTGCCGTATTGCGAAGTGGTGGCATACCTGTGTTTGCAGATATAGATAGCCAGACGTACTGTTTAGATCCTGTAGATGTCGAGCGAAGAATAACAAAAAAAACAGTCGGTATTATGACTGTGCATTTCGCTGGTATGGCAGGCGATGGGTTTGATGCGTTGATGCGTATAGCCAAAAAACACAAGCTCTGGCTTGTCGAGGATGCAGCACATTGTATTGGAAGTGAGTATAAGGGTAAGAGTCTGGGTACCTACGGTCATGCCGGCGCCTTTTCGTTTCACGGTACGAAAAATGTGGCATGTGGAGAGGGTGGAGCGGTTGTTACTAATCTCGCTGGGCTTGCAGCGAAGATGGAAATTTTTCGTGCGATCGGTACGGATCGTGCAGCATATCTGGCTGGAAAAGTCTCTATATATCAATGGGTAGGCGAGGGAAGTAGTTATTTTTTGTCAGACCTACTTGCATCTCTGACCAATGTGCAATTGGCCCAAATAGACAAGATTACAAAAGCAAGGCAAGGTATTGCGTCGACGTATACAAAAAAGTTTAAACAATTTTCAGATATTGTTCAGTTGCCTGTGGTGCCAAAAGGTATGACTAAACCAAATTGGCATATATATGCCCTGAAGTTTCATTCTATGGAAGTGCGAAAAGCGTTCGTGTCAAAAATGCGCAGCAAGGGTATTGAGGTGTCTACGCATTATGTTCCGCTTCATACCTCTCCGATGGGGAGAAAAATTTCTACGACACGTCAATCGCTTCCTGTTACTGAGGATGTAGCAAATACGCTTGTGCGGATGCCTATATACGCAGGTATGAAGCCTCGCGAGATTCATTATGTGGTAGGCACAACAGAGCAGATATTGCGATCACTGAAACACCCATGAAACCATATCTTTCCATTATTATTCCTTACTACAATAGTCCAAGTCATTTGGTGCGACTGTTGGGTTCCATAAAAAAAAGTGTAAACGCCCCATCGTATGAGGTGGTGATTGTAGATGATGGAAGCAAAAAAGAATTTGCGGTTGATGGTTTGTGGTTTATGGATCAGAAAAATAAATTACAAACGAAAAACTTTCAGCTACGAACTGTTCGTCTTCAGACGAATAGGGGGCCAGCGATAGCTAGAAATCGAGGGGTAGAGAGGGCAAAAGGAACCTTTGTGGTGTTTTTGGATGGTGATGTGGAAGTGTTTCCCGATACCTTTGCACAGATTGCTAAAATATTTCGTGATGACCCTGATGTATTAGCGCTTACAGGAGTATGGGTGAAAGAACAAAAAAGCAAAGATTTTTTTCCTAATTTTAAAGCGCTTCGAGACTGGAGTTATTGGATAAATGAGCGAGATAAGAGTGGATATTATTTCCTTTTTTCTACGCGGATAGCGTCTATAAAGCGAAGTGTATTCTTGCGTCTTGGTGGATTTGACGAAACGTACCCAGCACCACTGGTTGAAGATATAGAGCTTACGTATAGAATAGCTCGTCGATACGCAATTATTTTTGCTCCACAAGTTCGCGTGAGGCATGAGTTTGAGCATTTTTGGCCGATCGCTAGGAAATATTTTTTACGTGCGTATTATTGGACGAAGCTGTATGCCAAGCGTAAGAAATTCGATCCAGTGGCTACAACACTTCAGGAGGCGATTGTGACTCTTTCAGCAGTAGCGGTGGTTGTGAGTGCGGCCATGAGCCTTGTAAGTGTTATCGCTACTATGGGCGTGCTCACTGTACCAGTGTTGAGAGTGTTCGGATTATTAGCAATTACATTATTTGTTCATGGCGTGCTCATGCGGACATTTCTTCTATTTATTTATCACGAAAAAGGTCTTCTATTTGCTATAAAAGGGTTTGGCGTAGGATTAGTGTTATATTGTTTTATCTTTACTGGTGCTCTTTGGGGGCGAGTATTTTCTCGTTTTAAGAATTAATCGTGTACAAGCATATATCACTAATACTCATTGAGTAAAAGTGATGCCATAAATTCAGTACATGTGTGTTGTCGGTGTTCTGCCGGATAGAGAAGGCAAATTTTTAAAAAATCGTCTAATGTAGCGGGTGTGGCGCCTTGTTCTTTCCTTGTTATTTCGAATAATTTTCGTGTCAATGAGGAGAGGCATGTTTGGATTAAATCATTTGATGGGATTTGGAGACAGTGTTGGATTGCTTTTTCAGGAGTAAGCTTGATAGTTAATATCCACCATGAGGGTATCATGCTAAAGCAAGCCTCGTTTTCAAGTTCTCCTGTACATATATCGTATGGATTATTTTCAGAATATCCCTGAGGTGGAATTTTGGTTAGGTTATTTTGTAATCCAAGTCCGTTGGGCCCAAGTCGTGCGACAAAGTATTCCATCAGGACACCAAATGTGCACGCAGACTCTTCTTTTGGACTAGTGGGAATAATTTTTTGACACTCATTTCTTGCGTGAATGACATCGGTTTTTTTGTACCCCTTTGATCCTAGTAATGCGTGTCCACTTATATGAAGACACATACCAGATTTTTCTTGGTCAATTATGCTGTTGGTGCAAATGTCATGTATTTCTCTATGAGCTTCTAGATGTGATGAGTTTTCTGTTAAAAGTATACTGCGCACACAACCAAACGTTGATGGTGTGTCATTTTTTATGCAATGCAAAAGTCCCCGTACACCTTCTTTTTGATATATTTGTTTTCCGGCATTTGATGACAAGGCCAAAGTCATAGATAGTGGGTATTTTTTGCTTGCCTCATTGATGTAGAAAAGTGCTTTTTCTATTTCGTTTTGTTTTATTAATTTTGTTATGATTTTTGTTTCAGCTTTATATATATTCAATGGCGTCTGTTCTGTTGCGCGGGTGCCGTGGTATATTCCTATCAGAAACATAAGTATCGCCAGAAGATGTAGGGGTAACGATGATTTTGATAGACTGATCATGACCGTATTGTAAGATCGATATGACTGTTTTTCAATATCAAGAATCAATGAATGTTGATGAATATAGCTCCATGGCAAATATAGAAAATACCCATTGGTGGTTCTCGCTCATGAGGGTGATGGAATCAGGGCTGTTGGTTTTGTACCATATTGAAAATTATGAATAACGTAGTTGCGCTCGATGTGGTCCTTCCAGTGTATAACGAAGAAAAATGTCTGGAGATTGTCCTATGGGAGTTATACCGCGAAATTCAACCGAAAGTACCCATGCGATTTATCATAAGTGAGGATGGTAGCACTGATCGTACGAAGGCCATACTGTATGATTTACGACATAAACTTCCGATAGAGTTGCTTACTGGTGCTAGACGCATGGGATACTCTCAGGCGATGATACAAGCTCTAAAAAAGACTACTGCTCCATATGTGCTATGTATAGATTCTGATGGTCAATACAATCCTAAAGATTTTTGGAAATTATGGAATAGGCGTACACAAAGCAGTGTTGTGATAGGGAACAGGAAGCGTCGTGTGGATTCAGCGCTTCGTATATTTCTCTCTCGACTATTTTATTTGAGTTTTTATTCACTATTTACTAAGGGTGTCCATGATCCAAGTTGTTCGTTTATACTTATGCGATCTCGCGTACCCGAGAAATTGACACCCATATTAGGACTCACCAACGAAGGGTTTTGGTGGGAATTTATGGCTCGAGTGAAACAATATGGATTTACGGTAACTGAATGCGTGGTTAGACATCGTGCCCGTCGTGATGGTGTCACCAAAGTGTATGCTATGGCTCGTTTACCCAGTATAGCTTGGCGACATATGCTCGCTATGATTCACATTGCTCAATCAGGGCCAAAAGATCGATAGTTAGTCACAGCTAATAAATTAGATATGAAAAAATATGAGTATATTGCTATGTTTGAAGTGGAGGATGTTCATTGGTGGTTTGTGTCGAGACGGAATTTTATTGCGCAAGCTTTTGACAGGATGGGTGTATTCACAAAAAGTACCTCAGTAATCGCAGATATTGGTGCGGGAACCGGTGGCATGATTGCTTTTTTGCAACGATATGGAGCGGTTATCGGTGTAGAGCCGAGTATAGTGGGGCGCTCTTTAGCAAAATCTCGTGGTGTGACGTTGAGAAATGGTAACGCAGAAAAAACGGGTTTACGCACAGCATCGTGTGATGTGGTTTGTCTATTTGATGTGCTATACCATAAGGGGGTTGATAATGATATGGCACTTCGGGAAGCATATAGAGTTGTAAAAAAGGGAGGACATGTTGTCATTACTGATTGCGCCATGCCGTTTTTGTATGGACCAAATGACCACGCTGTTGGTGGTCGTGAGCGATACACTATTTCCATGCTTGAAGCGCGAGTAAAAAAAGCTGGTTTTTCGATACGCTTTAGTAGTTATTTGTTTTTCCTATTGTTTCCGATATTTGTTGCAAAAAGACTCAGTGGTAAGCTCGTCGTGCGTAACCGAGAACGGTCTGATGTACGCATGGTTCACTCGTTGATAAACGTTGTCCTTATATATGTGTGTATTGTGGAAGCGTTTATACTCCGGTTTGTGCGGTTCCCATGGGGATCATCACTTATTTTGATTGGACAAAAATGATGAGAAATATAATAAATATTCGGAAGTTGGGAACGACGCTTTGCGTGTTCTGTATCGGGTTAGGGATCGGATTTTTTGGAAATGTATTCAGCGAGAAAGTGCTCGTTCGATCGTTGCAACAAACACTCGCTGTGTGTGCAAAAAATATACAAAATCAAGCATACATAGGCTGTTTGCGACAAAGACTTTGGCCTATTGTATCGCCACATACACTACCGTTTGTTATGCAATATCTTGAGACTCATGCAAAATCACCAGAGTTCTTTTCAAGAAATGGTAGTATCTCGACCTGTCACACGATAGGTCACATTATCGGCGAAATAGTAGCTCGCAGTGAGACATCGATTCCAACGTTGATTAGGTCGTGCGGCACAGGGCGAACGTGTGGGGATGGGTGTGTCCATGGAGTTATCCTAGAAAAGATTAAGGCAAATCCGTCTGCCATTTCTATGATTGAGCAAATATGTGGGATTTCAGACGTATCTGCTTCCACTATGGAAACAATAAATTGTTATCATGCTTTCGGACATGTGTATGCGCAGGTTGGAGCACCATCTATGGTTGATGCGCTGCAATTGTGCGATAAAATTTACACCGAGGAATATAAGGCTCAGTGTCTAGACGGAGTTTTTATGGAGTTTTTTGTTCCTACACTTGATTCGCATATGTCATACGGAACACTAGATCAAGAGTTTATGGGGTGTTCTGCTCTTCCTGACGTGTCCTTACGGTTTCGTTGTTATACGCATATAGGAGAATCTATATATCTGGCTGGTACTGTCGACTTTCAACATGCTATTCTTTCCTGTCAGAGAGAAGACGTTCGTGCGACAACAGGCTGTTTGTATGGGTTTATACAGGGGGTAATTGCGGAAGATGGAGTGGGAAGGCTAGCATCTGTCGCATGCAAATCATTATCTCAAATAAATCAAGGTATTTGCTATGATCAGGCGAAGATCATTTTAGAGAATAGACATGATAACTAGTGATTGAATAGTTTTTCCCTATATGAAAAAGCAAGAATATGTAACTATGTCTACGGTAGAATTTTCTCATTGGTGGTTTCTGGCGCGAAGAGAATTTTTAGGTGCTGTCTTTTGTATCATGGGTATCAAGAAGAAGCATGGTGCAATTATTGCTGATATTGGAGCTGGAACGGGTGGAATGGAGCATTTTTTGAGCCAATACGGCAGGGTCACGGGAATAGAGCCAAATGTTGTTGGTCGAACGCTGGCTAAGAAGCGGCATATTACTCTGCGATATGGCACAGCGGTGCGAACCGGGTTGGCCACTGGATCATGTGATATCGTGTGTTTTTTCGATGTGCTTTATCATAAAGATATACATGTCGCCAATGCTTTGAAAGAAGCGAGGCGTGTGTTGAAAAAAGGTGGATTTTTAGTCATAACGGATTGCGCTATGCCATTTCTTTACGGACCGCATGACAGGTTGTTTCATGCACGTGAACGATATACTATTACAAAACTTGCAACACTAGTACACAATGGACATATGACCCCGCTATTTTCACGATATATGTTCTTTTTTACATTCCCATTTTTTATAGGTAAACGTTTGTATGACCGATTCTTTTATAAGAGGGAGCATGTGAGTGACGTACAGCATATATCACCGATGATAAATACGATACTGCACGCTGTGTGCAGTTTGGAAGCACGCTTTTTACCGTACGTGTCATTTCCTTGGGGATCATCACTTCTTTTGATTGCAAAAAAATGAAACGGCAACCATACGTCTCCATTATTTTGCCGACGTTTAATGAACGAGGAAATTTGGAGATTCTGATCCCACAAATATGTACTATCCTAAAAAATAGTAGTTTTGAAATCATCGTGGTCGATGACATGAGCACTGATGGTTCTCGTGATACATTTGTTACATTGCAAAAAAAATATGAACAACTTCATGTATATGAGCGAGTGGATAAAAAAGGTCTGGGAACAGCCATAGGATTTGGCATAGAAAGGGCGCGAGGTACATTGATCATTGGGATGGATGCCGACGGAAATCATGACCCTTTGTTATTACCAAGTCTTATAGAGTATAGTGCACCACACGTTCTTGTTATAGCCTCACGATTCGTAGCGGGTGGTGGTATGCACGATAGATATAGGTACTATTTCAGCATGCTTATCAATTATGTATTACGCCACATACTTCGTGTTACGGTAAAAGATTGTACGAGTGGATATTACGCAATATTCAAAAAAGAAGTTATTCACTTTGGGTTATCTCAGATATATTTTGGGTACGGTGATTACCATATTCGTCTGGTGTATTATGCGCATCGACGCGGATTTTATATATGTGAGTTGCCCGTGTACTATAAAAGACGAATGTATGGAAAGAGTAAGTCGCGTGTACTGTCGATGTGTATATCGTATATAAAAGAAGCGTATAGTATTTCAAAGAAACGGATATGAAACATAGAACTGATACAGTAGCTCACGCGCACTCATTTGCGCTGATGCCAGAACCTATACTCGCAGGTATCCATAAAATTTCAGTAGCAGCGCCAGACTTGTCAAAACTGGAAGAAGTCTATCTTTTGGATGCATACCGTTCAACATGGGTATCGTCGGCTGGGCCATATATTTCTCGGTTTGAAAAGGCGTTTGCAAAACTTGTGTCAAAGACCCGATACGCAGTAGCGGTGAATAGTGGCACATCAGCGCTTCACTTGGCACTTTTATCATGTGACATAGGGGAGGGCGACGAGGTTATTGTCCCGACATTCACGATGATTGCTACGGCAAATGCAGTGACGTATTGTGGCGCCAAGCCAATCTTTATTGATGCAGATCCATTTACATGGAATATGGATGTGACCAAGATCGAGTCTAAAATAACCAAGAAAACAAAAGCTATTATGGTAGTACATGTGTATGGACTCCCTGTGGATATGGATCCTGTGCTTTTGTTAGCAAAGAAGCACGGACTTCGAGTTATTGAGGATGCTGCTGAGGCACATGGTGCTTTATATAAAGGAAAACGAGTGGGTTCAATTGGTGATATTGCGGGATTTTCTTTGTATGCCAATAAAATTATCACGACAGGTGAGGGAGGCATGGTAACGACAAATGATCGGGCGTTAGCTGAAAAAGTAGCGTATTTGCGTGACCACGCATTTAGTAAAAGAACGCATTTTTGGCATAACGATGTTGGGTTTAGTTACAACATGACAAACTTGCAGGCCGCTGTAGGGCTGGGTCAGACAGAGCGATTTCGAGAGCTTTTTATGAAACGCAAAAAATTAGCAGCTATGTATAAGACATATCTTAAAGAAGTACGAGGGTTTATATTTTCAATTACTCCGCCTGAGAGCATGCATGCTCATTGGGTGTTTGGATTTCGTGTTGATGCGTCCACATATGGAATGACGAGGGATCAGGTGCGATTGCGTTTGGCAAAGCATGGTATAGAAACACGAGGATTTTTTATCCCCATACATCTTCAGCCCGCGTATGCGATGTATACGACGAATGAATCGTATCCCGTATCGGATATGTTGATGCGTGAGGGATTGTATTTACCTTCTTCAGGTATATTAACGCACGGTGAAATTATGAAAATAGTACGCATACTGTCAAAGCGTGATTAGCAAATATGTTTAGTAAAAAATACGACTCGTCGGTGAAAAAAACAAGAGCGAATATATCTGAGAATATCGCTTTAAAAATATTGGGTATTTGGGGAGTAATTCTCTCTGTGGTTTATACATGTATTTCGCTAGGTGAATATAGACGATTCGCTCCAAGAGGAATGGATCTGGGCCAATACGATCAGGCAATTTGGTTATACTCTCGATTTTATGGCATGTATAATACCGTGTATCGCAGGCATATATTCGGTGATCACTTGACCCTTACATTGCCGCTTTTATCACCCCTGTATTGGATTTGGAATGATGTTCGGGCATTACTTATATTTCAGGCGGTGGTTATTTGCGTTTCGATTATTCCAGTGTATAAGCTTGCAAGGTTACGAATGCTTTCTTCTTGGCAATCCTTAGGCGTTGCGATGATATACAGTGTATTTTTTGGTATACAACAATCGATATTTTCTGATTTTCATCCTGTAGTGATTGGCGTGGTATTTTTATTGTGGACTGCATATTTTTTTGAGGCTAAAAGGACAGTCTTCTTCGTTATTTCCCTGATTTTGTTGTTGGGTACACAAGAAAACATGGGTATCGCTCTTTCCTGTTTGGGACTCGTGTATGTTTTTGATAATCGATTCCGAGCAAGAGCATGGTGGTTTATTCCGTTTGGGGTGTTTGCTACCGGCATATCCATGTATATCGTCGGTAGATTTTCGCCTATTGGATATGAATACACTCCAGTTATCTCATTGAGTCCTGTGGAAAATATTCGATTGTTGTTTGATAATCACGATAAACTGTCATCGTGGTGGTATAGCTATATATCATTTGGATTTTTGCCATTATTTTCTTTGGGATCAGTTATGGCGGTGGTTGTGGATATGGCCCAGTATTTCAATACTGGGCCAGCTGCGTATTTTAAAGATAAGCCGTTTACTCATCATCGTATTGTACTTGCGCCATTATTATTGCTTGGATTATTCCAAACTCTTGAATGGTTTAAAAAAATACAGATACGAATTGACGTGATTATTGGGCTGTTGATACTCCTTAATGTTGGAATAATTATTGGATATAGATTTCCTCTGTACGAAGTTTTTACTCAGCGATATTGGATACAAGAGCAGTGGATGAGAGATGCTGATATTTTTATCAAGCGAATACCTTCCGAGATGCGACTTAGCGCACAGCCTAATTTGGTACCTCATATTTCTCATAGAAAATATATATATGTCGCTGAATTGATTTCGCGTACTGATATTCCGCAGTGCAACACTCCTTGTTGGTGGCTAGATACTGGAGAACATGCACAATTTTTATTTGTGCGGTGGCCATCTAATCGATCGTTTCATGACCAAGTCCCATTTGATGCATATGCAAGTGCCATTATGAACATGGGGGTACGTGGAAAATTACAAGAATTTGATAGAGAAGGGGAGATGGTTTTGTTTCAGCTTCGCTAGGTCGGCGCCTTCCTTTTGTAAAACCTATTGTGTCGATGTCGGAGCTTTTTTTCGTTTCCCTATGTAGAGGATATATTTCCCATCTGAGTCTCCTGTATAAATCAGAGTTGATTCAAAGTTTGGATGCCGTGTGAGAAAGGCTTTATTGCAGCGTTCTTCAGCGTGCTGTACTGATTTATAGTCCGAACATATGACAAAAATATTGTCTGGAGTACGGGTGAGTGGGGTGGTTATTCCCGAGGTTGTTTGTGAAAGTTTGGTGTACGCTATTTTCTCAAAAATGGGCCAAAATATGTTATCTGTTGGGTCGTATGGACCGATAATTGTATTCCCATATAACTCAATACTTGTTTGGTTTGGCCAAGACGCGTTTTCTTGTCGAAGTTGTTGTATGTATGGGGTTGTTGATTTCGCTGCGTTTAGTTGCGCGATATATATATCTTGTTTTTGTTGATTTTGTTGCAAAAATCTTGTGGAAGGTGCGCCAATGATCAAAAGAAGCATTGTGCAAATGATAGTGTTTATTTTATCTGATTTTGCTTTTTGTACAAATGATTGTGTGAGTGCAGAGAGGAGAATGATAAACGGACCAAAGGCCGCGACAAAGTGATAGTCTCTGGTGTCTTTTTGAAGAAATGATGCAATGAGAATGATCGAAAAAATGTAGGTAATGATACTAAGAAGGTATGGTGAGTAGTGCAGTTTCTTTCTAAGTGCAGCGATACCAACAATGCTCAAAAAAAGAAGTATGCTCCCTCCTTGAATGATGGGAGGAAGCAGATCGCTATATAGTGTGCCGTAAAACAGGCGCCCAATGTTTAAAATAAACTCTCGTAGATAGCCTGTGATAGAGGTGGTGTATACAGATTCTTGAAACGCAAAAAATAAATGATTGTTTTTGGTTAAATATCCAAGCACAGTTGCATAGCATAATGACCAAATTCCAATCATAATAATCCCAACGGTTATATATTTACGCAGTGAAGCTTGTGTTTTGTGTAGGGTAATACCTATAAGAAAAAGAAAAACCGGAAGCGCAGCATATCCATGTAGGCCTATTCCCAATGCGATGGTAAAGCATATCGCGGCATAGAGCGTGTATGCGTAATTTTTTTTGGTGTATGCAAGTGCGAGAAATAGATAGCTCGCAGCAAAAAAGGGTTGTTCAAACCATCGTTGATACATGACATGTGTTTGCGCAATAAATTGCTGATTTCCTACGAGTATAAGACCAGTAAGTAGCGCGACAGATTTATTAAACAGCACGAAAGCCAATGCATATAGTAATACGATATACACAAATTGAAGTAGCATGCCCATAACACCAAGTGTAAAAATACTATTGTGAATCAAAAGTCCTAGCGCAGTGAGGTAAAAGTAGAGCGGACTATGTGGGAGAAGTGTGTATATACTATTTGGTTCACCAATTATCGGAAGTTCATGGTAGGTAATGATGTGATTGGCAATATGGTATACGCTTGTTATATCACCGTCTTCAATATTAAAGTTTTGATAGAATAAAGCATATCGAATCACAAATCCTAAGAAGAGAAAAAATATAAATACTCCATGGAAAAAATACGGGTGGTGCCAAATTTGAAGTGTTTTTTTGGGAGAAGAATGCATACAACAGATCAAGGTATGAATATTGTATTGTATCAGCTTCTTTTTGTGGTAGATAGGAAGTATTCTAATGCTAGGAAACAATCAGGTATATGAGATTACACACAACAATACAGAGATTTGGAATGTGGGCGATTGTGCTTGTGGTGATTGCTATACATATAGCTCTCTTTTCCTCTCGTGGAACCGTAGATGCGAGAAATTGGGAAGTAATTTTTCAAGACATTTTGATTCGTGGGAATTCGTTTATTCCTGATTGCCTCAATTATCTTTGTCCAAGCAACATGATTCTTACCAAGTTTCCTCTTGGACATGCGCTTATTTTTTATCTTTTTTCATTAGTATTTCCTGTACAAGTCATTGGAACTCTCATTTCCATGAAGCTTTTGATTTTGTTGTTTTATATCATTACGTTGATTGCTGTTTCATGGTTTAGTCGTTCTGTGGGGGATGCAAAGCGAACAATTTGGCAGAATACTGTTTTGTATTTGAGTATGTTTTCTCTGGTTTTGAGCACGCAAGGGCTGGCATATACTGATATTTTAGCTTTTCCTTTTTTGGTATTAAGCGTTTTGTTTTTGGTGAAAAAAAGACTTTTTTGGAGCGGATATTTGTTTGGCTTAAGCTGTCTTGTAAAGTGGCAGCCTATCATATTGCTTCCGATCATGTTGACATATGTGTTTTCTGGGCCAAACCCAAAGGGTCGAATTATGAGAGTGGCTGAGTTTATAAGTGGATTAGTGGTCTCAGTTTTGTCGCTGTATCCGTTCACCCAAGATGTGGGAGCGGGATTATTGCTCTCATTGAGAAACGTGCTGTTGCATACTGCAACGTACGCGTTAAACATCTCGTGGGTAATACAAAATTTACCTTTTGTTCGAGTTGTTGCCACTACCGACGCGTTACCGACACAAAGTTGGGCTTGGGTGCAGTTAACCATTTTTTCGATGAGCTATGCGTTGGTCTGCTGGCAAGTGTTTAGACATGCACACAAAAAAACTCGAGAGGAGGATTTATTACATAGTTGTCTGCTTGGGGCACTCGTGTATTACTTATTCAGTTTTGGTGTTCATGAAAATCACTTCATACTTGGAAGTATTGTCGCGTTGCTCCTATACCTTTTCCATCCAACGCGAAAAAATTATCTTATTCTTCGTGTTGTAGATTCAATAAATATTTTAAATCTTGTTGTGTTTTATGGATTTACCGGTATTCCGTTTTTTGGAGAACATAGACAGGGGATAGATAGCACAGTAGTGTTGGCAGGGATTATTTCGTTAGGAAGCCTTATATATCTTTGGAAGTCTCTCTTTTTGAGAAAAGAAATCATTTAGCGGGATCGTGCTGTGCTGTATATATGATATATCCATGAGGGCTATTATCAGAAATCACGCGAATTACGTATGTTGAATCCTCACGCTTTTGCATGAATGAAGAGATACATCGATTTGTTGCGTCTTGGAGAGATGTATATTCTTCACATATGAGAATATACCGAGTCTCACTGGTGGCAAGCGGCGTGTAATTGTAGCCAGTGTTGACTACTCGAACGAACGGCGTGGTATATCGATGTTCTAGTGCATTCCAAATAACCGACTCTTTCCAGTGATACATGTTCGCGCGACCATTATACATGGCAATTTGAAATCGTTTGCTCCAGTCGGTTGGGTGAATGACTTTTTGTTCATCTATATAGCGAAACAATGGTTCGAGCTTTGATTCTAATTTTTGAGGTTGAGACATTTGTAACTGTTGCCATTGTATATATCCATGTGTAGGTATGACCAAGAACATGAGGCCGATGATTGATAGCATGCTTGCTATGCGACCAAAAAGATTTTTTGGCCAAGTAGAGCCTGCGGAGAATGCGAGTAGTATCACGGCAAGTCCCGTTATTGCGTCGTATTGATAAGAGTTGGTTTCTGTGCGTAGTAGCGCGGCAAAAAATCCAACTTGGGAAAGATACGCCAATATAACAATGGTGATTATGCGGGTTAATTTTGTCTTTTCCCAGATCATGAATCGTATGAGGCTGACACAGAGTATCCCAAGCAACGCATTTTTTATTTGAGGAAGAAGCCAGAGTGATGTCATCCAGTCGTTTAAGGCAAGACGTATATTACTGATCACGCGAATTGGGAAGTCATTGAGTGTTTGTATATATACTGGTTCTTTCACTAGAAACAATGCGTTGCGTGAGGTGATTATATTTATGAGCGTTGGTGTATAAAAGAATAATACAAGTAATGCCATGGTTCCATACACAGAAAGGATGCGCTGTAATGATGCTTTTTGTGATCGTAAAATAAGATAAATGATAATGAGGTATCCGAGCAGCGCCGGAAAACCATGAAAGGAAACAATGCAACCTAAAGAAAAAAATATCGCAGATATATAGAGCGATATGCGTGATTTTCGTATGTAACTATATGCTAAAAATGCATAGCTTCCATTAAAAAAAACATGACCAAAATGGGCTTGTATCATATAGAATGATTGAGAGAAAAGTTCTTGGTTCAACAAGAGTAGTAGGGCAGTAAGGATCGCTGTCGTGGGTCCAAAAAGTATATACGCTAATGCATAAAGAAAGAGGATGCTGAGCGCCTGTAATAAAATGTTAAGCACTCCTATACTGTAGATGCTGTCATTTATAAGGATTGGGATTGAGAGGAGATAGTAGTAGAGCGGGCTGGCTCGCGCAGAATCGTATATAGCATTGTTGGGTCCTATTGTGGGGTATTGCTGATACAGCGCTATATGTCTGGCTACCATATAATCTCGTGCGGTGTCTCCATCATCCAATCTGTACAGAGAAGAGAGAAATGAGAAGTGAAATCCGATACTAAAGATAAGAAGTATAAAAAAAATCCAATGAACAAGGGTGGTATTTTTTTGTTGTTTCATAGAGTTGTCGTTGAGCAAGGGAAAGCGTAGCCAATTCGAGTGTAAATCGTAGATGGCTAAATTGACAATACGACGATTACCAAGGTACGATTGAATCCACTATGGACGCGCCCGCTACTCCTGTGGTTCCAGTTGCTTCTTCTTTGGTAAATGCTTCACCGGCAGTTAGCGCTGTTTCAAAAAATACTCCCCCTGTGACTGTGAGATGGTTGACGCCATGGATTGTTTCTGGATTAGTGAATATTATCTTGCTTTTGACTATTTTGGTCATTATGCCTTTGGAACCGTGGTATTGGTGGAAAGGCGTTGTGGCCCAATATATAACGGGGCGTGAATATATCGTGGCTGATGCGGGGGTGATGGGAGATGATTATTTTGATATTATCGTGCACAAAGCACGACTTCGAAAGCCTGGATGGATCGTCGTCTCTGCGGTGTATTTCCCCAATGATAAAAACTGCAATGAGGTTTTTGGTGTTTCTGATTATTTACCCCAAGGTACTGTGTCAAACGCAACTATCCGGATACCTAACATTACGATGACTAACCTTGACGGTACGACGGATCAACCAGCGTTACCTCCCAAAACACAGGTCATAGTTACCATCGCATATGATACTGATGGATCTGGTGAATTTAAAAATCCAATTTTTGTTACCGATAAGAATGGAGATAGAATTTTTGCAAAAACTGTAATTGGAGTTACTAAATAATGCTATATGCCTGAACCTGTACCGGTTGTATCACCGATAACACCCGTCACTCAAACAGCCATGAGTGGGGGAGTCGCCCCTGAGAAGCAGCGTGTAAGTCAGCTAAAGGCTGATGGGCCCAAGTCATGGCTCGTCATTTTTTTGATTTCTAGCACCATTTCGCTCGTAACAGTGTTTCTTTTTTTCTTATTTCTCTCAAACGACACATGGTTTGCTTGGCGACAGCTTATAAGTAGACATATTTTTCGGTCAGAATATATCACATACTCAAGTAAGGAATTTGACCGAAATCAGTATGTGGTGGGGAAGGCTATGTTACAGAAGTCAGGATACCTCGTTTTATTTTTGGGTGTAGAGTATGATTCTGGTATGCGAGACCCTGTCGCAGCATCTGGTTTGCTGCTTCCGGGTGTGTACACCAATATTCAGTTGAAAGCCGACAATGCGCACATGGTATACAAAGATGTGTCAACATTTCGCAGTGGGTCTTCTTTATATGTGGCGCTGTACCATGACAATGGAGACGGGCAGTTAAATATTACTAGCCTCGATAGTCCCAAAGATGCTTTAGCAAGTGATTATTTTGGTCACTCGATTATTACAAAATTGACTATACAATAGTCGTGATATACTATGGATTAAGTTGTGGTAAATGAGTGAAATGTATGATAAAAAAACAAATGCGTAATCGTTCTAATCTCGCTGTAGGAAAGAATAATATTTCTCGGTTAGGCGCTCTATCAAAAAATGTTTCTGATGTGTCCACCCGTATTCCAATGTGGCGCAGAATTTTAAAATGGTTGGGATGGGGAATAGTATATGTATTTGTATTTTATTTAGGGAATTTGAGCGGTGAATATGTCGCTGCCCATATGCCAATTTTACCATCCTTGCCTCGTATATCCATTAACACTGATAAAATAAGAAGCCTGATGCCGACAATTGCATTGCCAAAAGTGTCCATGGTTTGGAAATGGCCAACATTTACCAATGAAAAGAACACAACAGTTGCCCCAGCAGCAAACACGAAGCTTGTTGTTGTGCGAGGAAGTTTCATAAGTATGCCGTTGCAGGGAGCCACAGATGAAGAAAAAAAAGTATTTGTTGAAGCAATCAACACGTTGGCAGTAAATGTAAAAAGTATCACAGTAGCCGATACCTGTGAAATAAACCCTCCGTTTATTCGAGTAAAGCAGGGACAGAATTTGTCTGTCGTAAGCACTGCAACAGGAGAACACACGGTTATGTTTGATCAGGTATCCAAAACGCTGACGCCAAAGCAAATGGTTTCTGTGCTACTTTCCCAAAATCAGGGTGCATATGCGATATCCTGTGATGGAACGATTGTTGGATTTTATCGTGTTTATTGAAGTAGTTTCTGTTTTTTTCTTCCCATATGCACAACTTCATGGATAGCCGAATGCACGTTCGGCGCGTAGGATTTTTTGTGGTGGCTACTATTATTGTTTTTTCGTTAGGATTTCTGATATTTTGGTCATTTTCTATTCGAATCGGACCACATAGCGCACGCGTACGCCAAGCAGGAGCAAACGCTGCAATGGCTCGAATCGTTACGGTGTGTGATTTGCCTAAGCATAGATCTGCCATCGTTCGATGCCTCAGCAATGAGATATCAAAGGAAATTCCTCGTTGGGGATTGGAGCCCCTTGTTATTGCTACTACGGAAAGGCGAGCTACACAGCCCAAGACTGATCTAGCGGTAACTCGGTGTCATGATGTCACACATCAACTTGGAAAGAATGCGGTGTTGTTGGGTGTCGGTATGAAAGAGATACTTACGGCGTGCACTGATCTTTGTCAGTCAGGATGCTTCCATGGTGCTTCGGTAGGGTGGGTCACCAAGGGTGAATCATTAGGCAAGAATTTTACTTCGATTTGTTTGACCCCTGGTATTTCCGGAGAGAAGAAATATTCTTGCATTCATGGAATTGGGCACGCTATTACCCCCATGGGATCATATGACGTACTGCGCTCGCTTGAGTATTGCAATATATATGATATGAAGGATAGGTCTAATTGCGGTTCTGGTGTATTTATGGAGGTATACGATGGGACAGAGTATAGTAACGGCGTGCTTCGAGAGCTACCACAGGATAGACCAAATTGGTGCGCACGGTTTGAGGCGCCGTATGATGAGGTTTGTTATGCTGCGTCAGGATTTTTTGAATATACCCGAACACAAAATCTCGATGCTGCTATCGCTATATGCAGAAAGGAACCACAAGAATATCAATTTGATTGTTTAACATTTATCGGTCGCGGACTATATTTTGTGTACCCGCTCACTCAAGCACAAAGAGTGAATATTCAAGATTATTGTCGTCAGGTGCTTCCAGAGCGTTACGATGCTTGTGTGTATGAAGTGCAGACGGATTTTATTCAGTAGCATACATATTCCCTCGTGGCACTCGAGTATAATGAAACGAATGAATTTTTTTCCATCGAAATTTTTAATAGGTGTAGTATGCCTTTTTTCAATTGTGAGTGGGTTTGTAGCATTTAATAACTTCTCATATCGATTTGGACCACGCCCTATTGAGTGGCGAGTAATCGGAGCAGATCTAGCATTGCAACACGCGATAGAGCAGTGCTTTAGGGGTAATGATGCGGACCGAACAAAATTTATGATTTGTGCACAAAAAAAACTTCTGGCAGATATGCCTAAGTGGGGGACGAGGACGTTTATGCAAGCGCTTACGCGTCGGTTAGACGCACAAACAACAGGTAGAAATTTTACGCAATGTCATGATCTTGCTCATGCGATTGGCTGGGCGGGTACTATGACAAGTCGTCGTGTGCAAATAACTTTACCTCAGTGTACCAATGCGTGCGTGTCCGGTTGTCAGCACGGAGCGGTTTCTGCATGGTATGGAATGGGAAATGATTTAAAAAGCACAATAACAACGCTATGCATAGATGGTGTCGATTGGGCAGGAAATCGTGAAGCACAAGGAGGGTGTTTCCATGAGGTGGGGCATGCAGTTGCGGACGTGTCAGCATACAATTTGGTTGAATCACTTAAGCTTTGTGATCAGATCATTCCAGAAGGGCGTATTGGATGTGCAGCTGGGGTTTTTATGGAAATGTATGAAGCGGCGACGTTTGCGCAAGCTCCGCAACAAATTCCTAATAACAATCCAATGTGGTGTGGCGCGTTATGGTCTCCATACGATGCATATTGTTATGATCGTGCGGGTTCGTATGAGTACAGTAGGGCACAAGATAACCAAAAATCGTTTAGCGTCTGTAGACAAGTCCCCGAGTTGTATAGAGAGACATGTGTAAGTGGTATAGGGCAGAATATATTTTATGTGTATCAACATAAAGAAGAATATTTACAAGAAATTCAAGCATTTTGTAAGCTGGCAGAGCCAGATATGTATTTCGCTTGTATCGCTGGACTTATACGATCATCAGTGTTTGTCGAGCCAAACGTAAAAACAGGTATACAGTTATGTCAAAGCCTTGATGTATCTGAGCAGCTTCGATGCTTTTCGATTATAGGAGGCGTTTTGGAAGAGCGAAAAACAAAAAATGAAAAGAATCAAATTTGTGAGCAGGTATCGGTACTATATAGAAATGCTTGTTTGGATGGGAAAACGTTGAAATACTAACATTATGCGCAAATACATGTGGCGAATGAGGGGTATACAGATATATCAGTGGATATTGATAGGTGTTTTATTGCTATCTGCGTTCATACGACTATATCAATCCAATGTGTACATACCGTTTTGGAAAGAGCAGGTCGACGATATGCTTTCCGTTCGTACAATCTGGAGAGATATGTCGTCAGGAAATCTACAAAATTTACCCATAAAAGGACAAATGGGGACGTATAGATCTTCATATTTAGCCCCTGAAGAGTCTAATCCCATCTATCACGGAATCGCGTACTATTACTTACTGTTACCAGCTGCTGTGATTGCACAGTTTGAGCCGTATGGCGTGGTGTTATTTTTGATACTTTTGGGTCTGTGTGTTGTCTACATGCTCTATGATGCAGGAGTTTTGCTGTTTGGAAGTAGGGCGGTAGGTGTGGTCGCTGCTTTTTTTGGGGCAATATCGTTTTGGTTGTCAGCGTACAGTAGGTGGATATGGACGCCGAGTATGGTGCCATTTTTTTCTTTATTGTCGCTCGTAAGTTTTTTACGAGTTATTGGCGGAAAAGTGATTTGGTGGTATCCGCTTATTTTATCGATGTCTCTCGGTTCACAGGTGCATGACTCTGGATTTGTGCCCTTAGTATTTTTTGGAGCTGCACTGTTTTTTTATAAGCCTAGTTTGCCACGTGGGTGGTTTCAGCTAGCGCTGCTTGCTATATTTGCTTTCGTTCCAATCGCGCCAACTGTGCTTACTGAAGTGTTTGAGAATTTTCGCATGGTGAAGGCGTTGTCTCATGTGGCATACACGTCACTCCCGACTATATCCTCGATTGGTGATGGTATGTGGGGATTTGTAAAATCTGCCCTAGGTGTTTCGATCCTTTCTGAACTGTATATAAAAGCGATATTGGAATATGTGGGGTCTCGCATATGGCCGTTAGCACTTTTTACTACGTGGGTAGGCACTGGAGTCTATGTGCTCAACACTCGTTTTCTAAATAGAAAGAAGATGGAGCTTGAGCATGTCGCGAATGGGAAATACTGGCCGCTTGTGATTTCATGGTGGCTTATGTGTTTACCGGTAGCTATGTTTGTGGAGTACTTGTACGTGGATCAGGTGATTAATGATTTTTCACGAATGAATAATATGGTATTTGCGTTGCCCATGTTTTTGCTTTGTTTTGCGTATTTTTGTGTGCGAGCGCTGCAGCAGCGAACATTTGTATGGAGAGTAGTTGTGGTCGTGTGTATATATATATTTACCTTTCTCAACATGGTGGTGATACGAGATTATTTATGGAAACATAGCGAAGTTGACTGGGCGTATAAAGACTTAAAAACGGTGTCGTGGATGATCGCTCACCATGCCAAGGAAGACCCATATGATCTCGTTGTATATAAATACCACGAAGGAACGTATGAAAGCCCGTACACGTATGAAATGCTTTATTTTATAGAATTATATCCTGCGAGGATGCCTGAAACATTTAATGGCGTCACTACTTGGGGAAGTACTGGCGAGTCGCTCATGGGCAGAAAGGCGAGCCAAAAGATGTTTGTAGTAGACAAGAGGTATGTTGGGTCGCGAGATTTGCCTAAAGAAGCCAAGTTGGTAGATAGTACCGTGCGATACAATGTTTACCAAATGATATATGCAAAAAAATAGAACACAACAAATACATCGGTTGCGAAGGCTAGCTATGGCCGTAATGTTTTCTTTTGGATTGATGTCGGGACTTGGATGGTTTATTTCCGTTCCAGTGCTGCGACACGCTTCGCTTGCTTCAGTGCTTCGATCGCGGTTTGTTTCGTGTGAAAGGTATGCAGGCGCCGATTTTTTTGAGGGAACACCAAGACAGCGATGTTATTTTAAGGAAGTTGTGGGTATGGTGAGATCTTATGGGATTGCCTCTACGATTTCAGCGCTCCGTTCCTACATGAGAACATCAAATGGTTCTTACTTACAGGGTATGCGATGTCATGCGCTCGCACATGAAATAGGAAATGCAGCAGCAAGGTTTGGTACACCCTCAGATGTTCTTATGACTCAGTGTATTGGATTGTGTGACTTTGGAGACGGGAGAGAACCAATCGATGGTATAGATTTGGGATGCATGAATGGTGCGGGTCACACATGGGTGCTTATGTCACAAAATGTTACTGAGGCGTCAGCTAAATGTTCTACTCCTTCTATACCAGAACCTGCGCGTATGGGCTGCTATCATGGCATTGGTCATGGCTTGCGTGAGAAGAATGGAAATGATTTTCAGCGTGCTGTATCAGAGTGTTTGGTTATGCCAAATGATGAGGCTCGGTATCAGTGTGCACACGCAATCTTTATGGAACCCATGCAAAACAGTGAGATATCTATCACGCCTGAAAAATTATTAGCGTATTGCGCGTCACTTTCTGGGAAGGTGGAGCTTTCTTGTTTTGAGTTTATAGGATTTACTCAGTACGGACTTACGAATCAAGCGATACATGCTTTTGATATTTGCGATGCATCACCGCTCGATGCACGTACTAAGTGTCGTAGTCGAGTCGGTGAGGCGATATACAACAGGCACCACAAGATTGAAGATATTTCGCAGTGTGATCAATTGCCGGATATTCATGCACCAGAATGCACCACTGGTTTTATACGTACAATTATCGATAACGTAAACGATACGTATGGAAAACGCGCTTTAGCAGCATGCTCCATGCTCACCTCGTCTCTTCAAGAACATTGTTATAGGGTGACAGGTGAGTTTTTGTTTTTGCGATTTGGTGATTTTGTCAGAAAACAAGCGTGTCAAACTGTTTCTGGTGTTGCCAGTAAGCATGCTTGTATGACGAGTATTGCACAGTAGTTTATGAAGTATATCAGCACAAAAAGGATATTCGAAGTGATTATTTTCTTTAGCTTTTTGCTGGGGTTTATATACGGATATGTGTTTAGAACTGAGTTTGGGTTATCGCTTCGAATGAAACATGTTCAACAAAAATGTGCAACTGTTTCTGGCGTTGAAGCTTCAGCGTGTTTTCGTGATGAGTATCGGCATATTGTAGGTTCGTCAAATCTCAATCTCATAATGCAAGAGCTTGAGGAGAAAAATTATACCCTTATCCGTTCATCGGATACACAAAGTGGATATGACTGTCATGCGCTTTCTCATCTTGTGGGTGAGGTGATTGGTTCGTCAGAAAAGGCAAATCCCTCCCAGTTGATTTCCTCGTGTGGTGCAAGGTGTGGATATGGATGTACACATGGAGTGCTAATGGGAGCATTAAAACGGAATTATGACGGGTTAAACAATCTTGAAAATTTTTGTAAAGAAACAAATAAGAATTCTAGAAACTTAACAGATAAAATTGCCTGTTACCATGGCCTTGGGCACGGTCTTGCAGAATACGCAAGATACTCAGTTCGTGATGCTATGGACTATTGTAATAGGCTGGGTACCGTAGATGCGCAACAAGAATGTTGGACGGGTGTATTTATGGAAGTGTATTCACCGGTTGATTTTGGGCATGACCCAATGCCAATTCCAGAGGATCTTTTTATACACTGTGGTGGGCTAGAAGATATACCTCGCGCATTTTGTATGCGAATGATGATCACGACACAGTATAGATGGACACATAATATAATGGCAGCCTTTGACCTGTGTCGTACATATTTATCTGATGACCAAGACAAATGCATCTCAACTATCGGGTCAGATGTGTATTTTGTGGAGCATGAGAATATCACTGCCATCATACATGAGTGTTTGTTAGCTGGGCCGTTCGTAAAAAAATGCATTGAGGGAGCAGTTTTGTCATCGTTATCTATCCATGGGGATGGTGTACAGGCCGTCCAATTATGTAAAAAAACAGGGCAAGATATAGAGCCCTCATGCATGAAGTATGCTCTCGCAAGGCTTCGTGAGATTAAAGGAGTAAAGTAGATTATGCATCGGTACGTTATTTTGATAGCCTACTGTTTTGGCTTGTTGGTTGGTTTTGCTAGTTTTGTCGTACGTTTTCAACAGTATACAAATCCTGATGTATTTCGCGCGTTGGATGGGGCCAAAATGCGCACAACCCTTGGATGGTTAATCACAAATAGGCCACTTGCAGAAGTGCGGTCTTTTTTGGATGTTGTATATCCTGCGCAGGAGCCTATTTCGCATGGGGTGGGACACTTATATGGTGAAGAAGTATACAGGCGGTATGGAAGCAAGGCATTTGGTCTATGCGATCCACTATTTAATTATGGGTGTTACCATGGCGTGGTGGACATGGCAATACGCATAGCTGGACCGAATGAAACATTGGTGTTTGATTTAAAAAAATCTTGTGATGATACCCTTGCTGATGCAAGCCCCTGTATTCATCCATTAGGGCACGCGAGTGCGATCGTCACCTCTTATGATGTCGTCAAAGCGTTTGAATTATGCGACCAAATGTATCCAGACACAAAGGTAGCGTTTTCTTGTTGGAATGGTGCCATGATGGAGTATATAAATCGTTCTGCCCCCAACGCGCCAAGGACTGATTATGGAAATACTCAAAATCCGTATTTTCCATGTAATACGTTTCCTAGTAAATACGAAAGCTCATGCGTGAGTATGCACATTTCTTATTTAAAGGCGATATGGAATGAAGATTTTGGCCGCGTTTTACGGTATTGTCAAACGTTCGATCGTTTTGATACCAGAACACACTGTGTAGATGCGACTGGCTCTATCATAGGGCAAAAGTATTTTACTGATCCAGCGCAAGCAGTTGCCGTGTGTAAAGGTGCAGGGAATGATTTTGCATGGTGTGCTTTTGGCGTGAATGTTCCATATCTTGCCGCACATAAATTGCACGATGCGCGTATAGTTTGTGATGCATTAACCCTTCTTGCAGATAAAGAGTTGTGCCAGATCAAGATAGCGCGGGTTTCAGACCAGCTGAATTAATAATTGATCCGAGTGGGCGGCTAGGGGATGTGGGACTTCGTACGGATTGATCAAAGAAGGTAGAATAGGCTAGAGGTGCGATATATGCAACGATTTATTTTGATTGTATTATTTTTTTTCTTAGGGGTAGGCGTGGGTTTCTCTCAGCATTGGTACATGAGCGGTCTGTTTGGGAGACAAATCCGCGAGATGCCGAAAGAAAAACGTTTGGCTATGTTTCGCACTATTGGAATGCAGGTGTCTCCTGTGCGTCTGCGAAATGTTTTGTTGGCAGCGTATCCAGATCAACCCGCCGAAGAGCATGAGCTTGCACATTTGATTGGAGAGACCGCATACGCCCGTTACGGAACTGCTGGTTTTCGTGATTGTGACTCTGTTTTTACGTTTGCGTGTTATCACGGAGTGATACTTGCTGCAATACGTGCTCGTGGATATCAACAGTCTGTGTTGCTAGAGTTGGCACAAGGGTGTGAGAACGCAGGGAAAAATAGGACAGCAGATATTTCTTGTGCTCATGGAATTGGGCATGGCCTGATGTGGGTTCGAAATTATAATTTGCTTGAGTCATATCAAGCATGTGACGGCGTGTTTGAGAAAGATCGCGAATTGCGTTTTTTTTGTTGGGATGGTGTTTCTATGGAGAACGTCGTTCGTCGCGGGGATTTGCCAGCAGGCTTGGCAACCAATCCTATAGATCCTAAAAACGTGTATGCTCCCTGTGACACGCTGCCACTCGCGTATCAACCGGCCTGCGTGCGGGAACATGTGTTTCTTGCACGGCTCGTTTTGTATGATCGGGATACCGTGCGAACAAGTGGGCATTGTATGCACTTCAATGATCAGGATATTCGAATGCAGTGTTTTGGTGCTATTGGAGGGGCTCTGTATCAAGATGATCCACAGACTCCCGACAGAATAATTATAGAATGCGGGAAAGTACCTGCTCAGTATTTCACGTATTGCATAGGAGTGGCGTCTCGCCAATACGCTTTTTCTGGTCGTGTTGATATGGCCAATAAGTTGTGTTCTGTACTCCCGTCTGCACACCAGAGTGCATGTGAAAAAGGAGCTAAAGAAGCGAAGGATAGTTTATATACAATAGGGGATCAGCGAGTTCCATAATATGAAACATATTCGATTACCACTGGCAATTCGCATCCTTTGTATAGTGCTGATCATAGGGGTTGGTGTGGGTATGTATAGGTGGGTATCATTCTATCGAACGCATATCACTCCAAGTGTCTTGAGCTCGTTGCAGGGAAAGGAATTGCAAGAAGTTATTTATACCATGGTACGCTCTCAGCCGATGTTTTTGGTTAATATCGAACTTAAACAGGCGTTTCCTCAGGAGTTACCATGGATGCACATCATAGGTCACTACATTGGCGAGGAAACCTATCGTAGACATGGACTTTCGGCGATTGGTATGTGCGATACGAAGTATAATTTTGGTTGTTATCATGGAGTTGTTCAGTATGTGGCCCGTCTTCATGGGCCAGATCCAGTATTTTTAGAAAAATTATACGATGCGTGCATACATCAGACACGAAGTAGTGCAAATTGTAGTGATCCACTGGGGCACGCCAGCGCAACATTAGCAGATTTTGATATACCAAAGGCTCTCAAGTTGTGTGATAAATTTTTTCCCATACCAAACGAGCAAATGCATTGTGGCCTTGGGGTGTTTATGGAATATTTCAATACCTATCGATCCTCTCTGTTTCCCGCGGAGCGTAATGATAGTGCATTGATTCGAATGTGTGATTCGTATCCTACGATTTATAAAACAGGGTGTGTGGAGCTTGTTCTCACATATATAACAGATGAGTATGCCTTTTCCATGTCAGAGCTTGTTGCGTATTGTAGAAATTTTAACGAGTCAACTGTGCTAGAGAGATGTTTGTATGGAGTTGGGGCAATTGCTGCAAAGCAGTATCTATCCAATGGTGTAGATCCCGTGCCTGTGTGCACGGGAATCGTAGACTACTCTGATTCATGTATGATCGGAATACTTAGAACGTATCAAAGCGTTGATCAGTCTTGGCGCGTTGCACCGCTGTGTTCTATGTTAAAAGAAAAAGATTCTAAAAAGACGTGTGAAATTATTTTAGACGAGTCATCACGGAATCTATGAGGCAATTATATGGGACATTTTTTGTCAGCGCTGTATTTTTTTGTGGTTTATTTTGGGGGGTACATACTAGAACGCTGACGGTTTTGCGAATTGAAACCTTGTACGCGCAGTGTGCCCAGCATAGTGGGCGCCGACGTATAATTTGCTTAGAGTTTTCTTTTTCCCCGTATGTTCGATCGCCTATGGTAGTACAGGGACTCATGCGAGTTATAGAAACAACAAATATAAATCATCAGGATTCTGCGATGCCACTTTCTCTAGGGTGTCATGATATGGGACATATAATCGGAGAAGTTGCCAGTCGTACAGATGCTTCGATGGCAACCCTTGTAAATGCGTGTGGTCGAAGTTGTGAGTTTGGATGCGTACATGGAGTTATCGCTGGTAGGGTGAGGGTAAAACCATCATTATTGGATAACGTATCAGAGTTGTGTGAGGTAACGGGTGGCCAAACATTAACACATATACAGCAAATAGCATGTCATCATGGCTTGGGACATGTATTTGCAGAACTTGCTGGGTATCGAGTTGAGGATGCGTTGTTGCGTTGTACAAAATTGTCGGGAAACGACGCACGGAGTGACTGTGCAAGTGGGGTATTTATGGAGATATTTCGTCCTCCGACTATGTCCCATACACCCAATTCTTTGCCAGACGATGTGATAGATTACTGCAATAAGATCCCAAGTCAGTTTAGATTTAAATGTATATATGATGGCGCGATGGTGACATATACATTTCATAAATCTATTCAGAAAGGAATGCGTGTGTGTCAGGCATTACCTGATTTTGAGAAGCTACAGTGCGAAAAAGCGGTGGGTGGAGCGGTGTATGCAGAGGTACAAGCAGATCCACAACAAGTCGTTGCAGTGTGTCATATGGTGACCGAGCAAGAGCTGCCATGTCTACTTGGGTCTATAGTGCAGCCATTGGTGATTGATCCAAGTGGGAAATTAGCGTTAGCCATATGCGGTGTCACAGAAGAGAAATTTCGTGTGCAATGTGAGCAAGAAGTGCAGAATATGAAAGCAGATTTTAATGCCAAATGAGCATATAGTTCGTACTATTTTATGAAAAAAAATATACACAAAACTCGATATCCATATATTGTCATTCTGTTGATTTGTGTATTTGCCGCAGGATTTATAGGAGCGTTGTATGTGCTTCGATTACCATCTGTTTTTTTAGATATGCGTTTACCCGTGAAAGGGCAAATAATTCATTTTATTTCGATGAAGATGTCGCCACGTGTCGCGTACGAAGTATTGGGTAGGCTCGTGGGCTCAGAGGATATTGGAGTTCTGCACGATTTGATCCCTGTCATAGGGGAGAGTGCTTACAAGCACGTTGGATCTGCGGCGTATAGTTTTTGCGATACATTGACCCATCCGCTTCCGTGTTATTACGGAGTCATGTTGGGCGCTGTGCAGGTGCATGGATACTCCAGTGACACGATGCGCGTGATCTCCAGTGAGTGTATGCAAAGCTCACAGGTCAGCTCTCAAGATCGATGTTTACAAGGAGTTGGATATACCATAATGCTTTTAAACAAGTATTGGTATATAGAATCACTACAATTTTGTGATGCGGTATTTGGTGCTACAAATGAGCGCTATCAATGTTGGATAGGGGTGACTCACGAGAATGTGAATAGAGTGGGGGATATATTGCATGGATTACATGAGGTTCCTTGGGCAAACGACAATGTGTATTATCCCTGTGATTCGATTCCGTTATTATATCAGCCAGCTTGTGTGCGTGAGCAAATGCTTTCAATTCGTGCGCGTAAATATAATAATGATACGAAATCATCAGCTACATATTGTTCTTATTTTACGCATGATGAGACTCGGAATAGCTGCATAAAAACCTTGATGCATGTAATTATTGACGACGCTAAAAAACAAAATACTCATGATTTGTCGCAGTGTCGACAGTTGCCAAACGAGTATGTAGATTTGTGTGTCAAAGAATTTCAGCGGTGAGATCCATTCCGTGTATAAACGGTGGTATACTCATCAGATACATAGCGCGATAATCATTTTATGAAACGAACTATTATTGGAATATTTATAACAGGGTTTGTGCTTAGTCTTATGTTTCGGGCTGCAGTCGTTCCGAATGCGAATAATCCACTATCACCTACGGTAAGCCTCAAGGACATTGTGCTTGTGAAGTATTATTCATATAAAACAGAACAATGCCTCACCAAACAAGATGGGATCGCGTTGTTTAATTGTGTCAATCAGGTTATGCGTGAAGTTTCGAGTAAGTTTGGTGCAAGAATTGCGTTAGATATCATTGAGCCTGTTAGTCAAAAGCATCCAACGTTACAAGGTTGGGGACATGATCTGTCTCACACCATAGGTGATAATGCACTTTTCGCTGGAACTGGTATGCGGAGCGGGAGAGCGATAAAAGACGAAGCGTTATTGATTGCTCAAATAGGGAAGACCATAGTGGATTGCGATGGGTGGGGATCGTTTGGTTGTTATCATGGGGTGATTGAGATTGGAATGTCCCATATTGCACCAGCAGATCGAGCCAGAGTAGTTCGAAAGGCATGTTTAGAAAACCCACTTGTTACATCAAAATTGTATTATGTAAACCAATGCATGCACTGGTTTGGTCATGGTATGGCTGTATTTACCGATCAAACACTCGTGCAAACCTTGGCTATGTGTGAGGGTGTTTCATCGAATTTCGGAGATGATCCGGTACAGTTGTGTTTGTCTGGTGTGTTTCATGCAGGAGCTATGCCTGGAACCACAGATTTGACCATGTTAGAAAATGTGCGTCGATTATATGATCCTGAGGATGTTTACTTTCCTTGTGAAGAGATAGATGAACGATTTCGCGGGCATTGTTTTGGTCATGTAGTTGGGAGGTCTCACACAGGTGATGTAGCCGTTATGATGCATAATTGTGACAATATTCCAGAGTCAGATCCTACGAAGAAGGATATGTATGTACGGGGATGTTATGAATCTATAGGGAATAACCTCCTTATCAATGGGCAGTATACGGCACGTGGTGTGGCAGATCAGTGTATAAAAAGCTCAACTCCACGATACTATGGATACTGTTTCGGTGGGGCAGCTAGATATGCTGGTTTACGTGACCCTCTTCTAAATAACCCCATTCCATTTGAGGTGTGCAAGCTTGCACCGATTTCAGCAAAGCCTGCCTGTTATGCGCTGATTGGGTTTGCAAATTATGAGAATTATAAATCTTTTGACATTCTCAAATCGTATTGTGAGCAATCTGAATTTGGGTACTACGATGCATGTGTTCATATAAATCCAGCGACAAGCGGGGACAAGAAAGGAGAAGAATGAAAAAATCTATAGTAGCTATTGGGGGAGTAGTGCTTGTGTGCCTTGTGGGAAGCGGCGTAGTTTTTGGCCTATCACAGAGAAATAAAGCACAAAAGATGCCTCAAGTGAAGCTTGATGGTAAAACGATAGTTATCACGGAAGATGGGTTCACTCCAGAGTCTATAACGGTGGCAGTAGGTTCTACCATAAAATTTGTGAATAGCGATACGTATTGGCACTGGCCGGCATCTGATCCGCACCCTTCTCACACATTTTATTCTGAGTTAGATCCTAAACAGCCTATAAAACCCGGCACTACGTGGGAAGTAACACTCACCAAGTCTGGAACATGGGGTGTCCATGATCATTTGGCTCCGTATATAATCGGCGCAGTTACAGTGACTCCGTAAGACAACGTGGCGTTTTGCTCTTGTTTATTGTGTGTTTATATACCGCGCTACTGTGTGGATTTTTTTGTGGTGATCCTTACAAGCTCTGTAAAATATGTGTAAAATCACGTGGATTTAGCTATAGACTTTACGGGTTAAACACAGGGTAAAATGTCCCGTATGGACCAAATCCGCCATATGGACTAAAGGTTGGATAAAATGCTGGGTAAAATGCTGGGTAAAATGCTGGGTAAAATGCCCCGTAACATGAGTTTGCTGTTGAGTATGCAGCGTCGTTACAATCTACAGTAGTACCGCGCATAAGACAACGGCGACGATATCCGGCGGCTGTTGCACTACGAAATGTGCCCGTATTGTCTGCTAAATATGTAGGCCACGATGATTGTGCAATACCAGAATACCCATCTGCCTCGCTGTCATCTATCCATATTTGTTTTCCGGTTACGGTGATCTGGCAATTGGTGCAGCTCGTGCTTATGGAGGTATTTGCTGCAAGTGTGATAGTTTTTGCATCGACCACTGTGACTCCTGTACCACCAGACCCAGATAATACGGTCATGACCGTGGTTCCAGCCGTTGTGAGGGCAATTGTACCCGTGTTGGCGCTGGCTTCAGAAAGAGTGCAAGTATCCGCAAGCTCTTCTGTATTTGCGGTCACCGAACAGCTCGCAGAAACTGTTTGTGTACCATTTAGTATGCTAGGAGAGAGACATGCTGCACTAATTGTTGTGGCATGTACATGTAATGAGGTTATAAAAAATACTATAAAAACAATGATTTGCCCGATACGTGATTTCATGGTTTGTCGCCTCGTAATACAACATCAT
>CAZXHY010000001.1:0-75249 GCA_964639945.1 uncultured Gammaproteobacteria bacterium | reverse complement strand
ATACTTCTCATAGCCTTTCCCATACCCCAACCCTTTCATAAGTTTTGTGGGCGCGTTTCGTATCATCATGGGAATAGGTAAATTGCCCAACGACTTCACATCTGCCAAGGCTGCAAAATATGCATCATGAGCACTACGATCTTTTTTGGCTTGCGCCAAGTACGTCACACCATGAGCCAGACTTATTTGTGCCTCAGGATACCCAATCTTATTGCATGCATCAAACACTGCGTTGGCGACGACGAGTGCCGTGGGTTGAGCAATCCCTATATCTTCAGACGCAAAAATCACCATACGTCTGGCGATAAATAGCGAGTCTTCGCCCGCGGCTACCATACGGGCTAGGTAATAGAGTGCAGCGTCGGTATCGCTCGCTCTCATAGACTTTATAAACGCAGATATAGTGTTGTAATGTTCTTCCCCAGATTGATCATACTGAAGCATTTTTCTCTGGGAAGCTGACTCTATGTCCGTAATCGTCATAATTTTCTTTTTAGAAAGTGATGCAGCAATTTCTAATATATTTAGTAGCGAACGCGCGTCACCATTTGCCACTTCATATAAAAACAAACGTGCTTTTTGATCCATGGAGCGCTTGAGATAGGAAAGACCTTTGTCAGTTATACGTGAAAGCTCTACCTCACCATGAGCATACAATACCAATACACGACACCGAGAAAGCAAAGCGGATATAACTTCAAATGATGGATTTTCTGTGGTCGCCCCGATAAAAATGACTGTGCCTTTTTCTACATGAGGAAGAAGTGCGTCTTGCTGAGCTTTATTAAACCTATGGATTTCATCGATAAAAAGCACGGTACTACCACCACCTGATTCAAGTTTGGCTTGCGCAAGTGTTACGATTTCACGAAGATCAGCGAGCGTCATGGTGACAGCGCTCTTTGCGACAAACTCAGAATTCGTAAGCGCAGCAAGTAAGTATGCAAGCGAAGTTTTACCACATCCCGGAGGCCCCCAAAAAATCATGGAGGGAAGAAACTCTGACTGCAATAATTTACGAATAATCCCATCAGGTCCCACAAGATGCTTCTGACCTATAACCTCATCAAGTGTTTTGGGGCGCAATATATCAGCCAGTGGACGTGTCTGTGCCATTGCCCAAATATTACCACGATGTGCACTTCGTTGCGAGACCACTCTGATTTATACAATTTGTTCCCATGGATACTCCGAGTGACCAAAATGGCCATATCGAGCGGTTTTTGCATAAATCGGGCGACGTAAGTCCAACCCAGCTAAAATACCCGACATAGACAGATCCAGTAGAGACCAAGCGTATGCCTCTATCTGAGCAAGAGGTTTTTTTTCTGTGCCAAATGTCTCCACACTTTTTGCCAACGGCTCACGTTGCCCTATGACATAGGCGACACGCACTTCGGCCCTTTCTGCGAACCCTTTCGCCACGATATTTTTAGCTATATATCGGGCAGCATACGCTCCACTTCGGTCAACTTTCGTTGGATCTTTTCCACTAAATGCTCCACCACCGTGGCGAGCGAATGCGCCATACGTATCCACAATAATTTTGCGTCCAGTGACCCCCGTATCTGATGCAGGGCCTCCTATATCCCATTTACCCGTACCGTTTACGATGATATCTGCTTCCTTAGGGGCGACTAATTTATATTGTTTACACACTGGCTTTACCACTTTTTCATACAGTGTGTGCTTGAGTTTTGCGTTACTTATTTTGGGATCGTGCGGCACCGCCAAAACGATACGCTCTATACTTACTGGCTTTCCGTTTTCGTAATTTACTTTTACTTCACTTTTGCCGTCTGGTCGCAAATAGGGCATCGCTTTACTTTCTCGCAAGCTGTCCATGCGCTCTACGAGGCGATGCGCGATAATAAGCGGCATAGGCATATATTCTGGCGTTTCGTTGGTCGCATAGCCAAACATCATCCCTTGATCTCCAGCACCGCCGTCATCGACACCCTGAGCAATGTCTCTCGACTGCTGGTGGATATAGATAGAGATGGGTGATTTATCAGAAAAATTATATGCGCTTTTTGTGTACCCAAGCGATTTAATGGTTTTCCGTGCTATTTTTTCGTAATCTAATTTTTTCTTACACGTCACTTCACCCGCAAGTACAATACGATTTGTCGTGACAAGTGTCTCTACCGCAACTCGCGCCATCGGATCAGCAGCTAGTGCTGCGTCCACAATCGCATCTGACACTTGATCGCAAATTTTATCTGGATGCCCACTGGCGACCGACTCGGAAGTAAAACTGGTTTTGATCATATAGATCCTTTCTCGCCCTAAGAAGAAAAATAAGCTTCCTCACGGGAAGCCAGATAGAATTTTTCCTTATTCTGGCAAATCTCCCCCGACATAAGTCAGGACTCGTTGGGGCACCGTGGGCACATTTCCTCGGTTGCCGGACGGATCATTGAGCGAGATCTCTCACCGTCACTCTTGATTTAGACTCTCAAAAGATACGATACGCCGTCTAGCAAATGTTTGTCAAGCAATATAGCTCACAGTGATGCTTTTCCAAAAGCTATGCGATCCAAAACTTTGCGTTCCATAGCAAGCATGCGAGCGGTGGTCACCACAAATGCACCAAATCGGTCATGCACTGCATCCAACGCTACCGTGAGATTTTGTTTCCGATTGTCTTCGACGAGAAGCGACTGCTGGTTATACAAATCCTTTTCTAATCGGTAACACGTGATGGCAAGTATTCGTACCATGCGATCTGGCGCCCCCATAAGCGCTCGCTGCATGTGCTGAAAAAAATCGCTATCCGCAAATAGGGAAGTGCTAAGCAATTCCTGAGAGTGCCAATGCGTGTGATCGGCATATAAAAGCGACACCGATATTCCCCGCGCCGAACAACCATCTTGCCGCAACCGTCTAGCCATTTTCATAACCAATTGTGCAAGTATTTGCCAAAGCTTAGGATCAGTCGGCACGTATGCCACAGGCAATGCATAGGATTGCCCAAAACTTTTTTGTTTGGGCTCTTCGTAATGTACGTTATCCGAATCACCAAAACTTTCTGAATTGCCAAATGATGTGTACCGTGCGCCATCTTCCCATCCATGAAGTCGTAAATACCAATGATGTCCCACGATAGAGCGCAGTCCCCGCGCGAGTAGATCAGAAGGAGATTGGTAGAGAGCAAGTGGAGAGTAGATACCGACACTATGCAAACGATTTGCATTCCCCTCTTTGATGCCACACAAATCCGTAAGCTGCATGACAGATAAAACTTCTACAATGTTTTCTCGCGTGATCCACCGTAATCCATCGGGCTTTTGTAATCCCGAAGCAACTTTGGCTAGATACCGATTGGGGGCGATACCTACCGAAACCGTAATCCACTCCCCTATCTCTGCCCGAACTCTGGCTTTTATCTCAGATGCTATCATTTTCATCGCATCTAAATGCGTAGATCCCTGTAGCAACAGTTTAGTAAGCGCTGGTGTATCTGCAAGCGACAATACCATCTCATCGATAGATTCGACACTCAGGTGCGACGTGTAAGACGAAAGCAATGCGGTAAGCTGTTTGTTCACCGCGCGGTATTTGTCTGGGTCTGGGGGGAGCACAACAAGCCGCGGATAGATGTATCGAGCCTCCCGCACTGGCATACCTGTCTTTATTCCTATGCGCTTGGCTTCGACTGATGCTGTCAGGATGCACCCGTTGCCAGTGACATACGCTGCAACCACCACAGGCTTGCCGCGAAGTGCTGGATTGGCTTGCTGCTCTATCGTCGCAAAACAGGAATTTATATCCACGTGCATGA
The DNA here is from genome assembly GCA_964639945.1 of uncultured Gammaproteobacteria bacterium. Classification (GTDB taxonomy): domain Bacteria; phylum Patescibacteriota; class Microgenomatia; order UBA10105; family UBA927; genus UBA927. The sequence goes on along the minus strand of CAZXHY010000001.1, from coordinate 71,465 downwards.
TAACTGGGGGCGCAGAATTAAATTCCATACGTTGTTTTGTTAATTTGTTACTTGGTCAATTTGTTAATTTTGTGTCTCAACTTCGGCCAATGTCCACATAAGTGTCTCGGTGTCGAAAATAAGTTTGAAAAACGTACTCCCATCGGTAACCGAAAAGATATGGGTGAGCACTCGTCCTAACCGAACAGTGTGGTGAAAGCCGACTTTTGTGATGGGATATCGCCTCCCATGCCAATACACGCTGTAGGGTAAAATCGTTTTGGTTGCCTGATTGCTCCAGAGGGCTACTGACACGGATTCATTTATCACTTCTGCCATAAAACCATAATAAACCCGAAAGGATAGGCGGTCAACTAGGATGAAATAGATCAAATACTATAAAATACCCGAAACTGAGATAATTAGGACTTACGTCTGCGATAGTACCTAGACGGTTTAAATACATCTAAAGAAATTCCCCAAGGGCCAACACTCATTACTCTCCCTGCTCGACGAAAAGCACCACTAGAAGAGGCGGTCTTCCATTCACCTGATTCTACAAGCCCAAGCATAACCGCATCATCTGGAAGCTGTCCTAATTTCACCTTTAGATCTATCCAGTTTGAAAAAAGAATAGCTTCCTCACGGGACATCTTCCCCGCGTCTACCAATTCTCTAGCAAGTTTTGCAGCTGCATGAGCTGCGGTTAATTTCTCTGACATGAATATATTATACAGCACGCTGTGAAGGGCTTAAGCCAAATTCGACTTATCCCGCTCTCTACGGTATAATTTTCACCGATTACACCGCTGCGGGTCTACAGCTGAACCGAAAAGCGCTGCAATCAATCGCACATTTACATATTTCTACATTGTGTACCTCTCTTGGGGTAAATAAAGCGCCTTGGTGTGTAGAAACTACTACACGCTGAAGCGCTTTATTTAACCCACCCACTATTTTCGGAAAAGAGAGGATTATTATGCAACTTCTAAAAAAACAACAACAGAACAAAAGAGAAAAAACTATACAAAAATTACTAAAAATTACTGCACTGATTATCAGTATCGCAGCACCGATTGCCACATACATGATATCACCCACGAAAATGGCAGATGACGATTTCATGAATTTCCTTTCATGGATACTCATACTCACTGCGGCCACTGTGTTTGGACTTGAGGAAAGCCCCTCATGGTGGTTGATCATCTGCTTTTACACAGCGTTTTGGCACGTGATGCTTATCGGTGTCCCGTTTTACGGCCTCGCGAATTTACAAAACGCAGAATACGGCGAAGGCCTTGTTTGGTATTTTTTTATGAATTTCTGCCTGACTATGATACTGTCTGGAACGTTAGGCATAGTGCTAAAATTTATTATTCGCATAAACCGCACATGAATGAAGTATGTATCACAACGCCCGTCTGTATAGACTATGCATGATATGCATGGTTTTATACCGATTTGGGCGTTATTTTTTAGGTATCATGACGAGTAGCCTGATTTTTGGTACAATTCACATACCGCCCCCATCGTCTAGCGGCCTAGGACATCTGGTTTTCAGCCAGAGAATCGCCGGTTCGAATCCGACTGGGGGTACACGCAAAAAAGTCCGCCTTAACGGCGGATTTTTTGTGTCTATCTCATCGGGGTTTAAACCGGCTTGCCGGTCCGCTGACTGGTTCGTTTACAAGTAAATTCTGATTTGCGAGTTTACGAACCATCAGTCCCCGTAGGGGAAATCCGAAGGAGACAATCCAGCAGTTAACGATCCTGAGCTTGTCGAAGGAGAGTTATACTGCTGGTGAGTGGTTGGTAATCCAACCAAATCCGACTGGGGGTACAAACGAAAAGATCCTATGACACCCTCAAGGTGAAGGAGTATAATTCATTCATGGACAATACAGTATTTTCGATAATATATATTGCTATTGGCACTTTCTTTATTTTTATTCCCCGCGATATGATGGAGCGATACAGAATATGGTCTAGATCGTATCCATCAATCGGAAATTTGTTATCTAGAAATAAACCAATCACTCCTGTTATAGCAAGTTTTATTCATATGTTCGGTGCATTAATTCTTATAATTGGATTGATCATACTTTACTCTTCGGTTCGCTAAATGAACATTTAAATGTAATTTGCAAAAAATAGGTTTTGCTCTGTAGATGGTTTCAAAAATCTTATAATGATATTTCAATTGGATTGAATTCAAAGATTTTTGTTTAATTTCTTTCCAATCTCATCCCAACACCTATACAAGCAAAAGAATCCGCCTTAATGGCGGTTACGGACAAACTGAGGCGATCTGAGCGGCCGAAGTCACAATCCCTGAAGATCCCGCCACTTTCACATCAAAATAAGTGCAGTGAGGAAGAAAATAAAAATCTGTAAGTATTCGTGTGCTGCCATTCCCTCCCGTATAAGATCCGCTATAGTAGGACTCTACCCCGCTTATCTTTAGAGTTACTCGGGAATCTGTAGCGAACCCGTACCCGTTTACATCAACTATCGTGAGCCAACCATTGCAACTTGAATTCTCACTACAAAAACGTACTGTGACGGAAGTGATGCCGACAGATGGCGTTGGTGTAGGTGTCGCGGTAGGTGTAGGTGTCTGTGTGGGTGTTGGAGTGGCTGTGGACTGTGGCGTAGGAGTCGGTGTCACGGTAGGCGTAGGTATCTGTGTTGGAGTTGGAGTAAGAGTAGGCTTACGTGGTGGTTTAGGTGTCGGTCGAACTTTCCCTTGAGAGGTCGTCATGGTTCGGAGTGTATCCGTTGTCCGTGAGACGATCGGTTGTGTGAGGGAGCCGATAAACAATATTGTCGCAACAAGGGCAGTCTTTAACATAAGAGGTGTATTTTACGAGCAATGACAAGTAAAGTCAATATACTATGGGATACATTGTGAGATATTTCACATCGTGTGGATATCATTATCTATAACCAATGTTTATCGCGTGTACAGCTACAGTATGTTTTGTTAGTATTAGGCATATGGACTTATTTCGTCACGAAGGTGAACAGCACACTAGAACTCACCGCGAACGACTATTGACGCAGCTCTCGGGATCACTTAATGAATTTGGAGTGGCACAAGATATGCACGCAAAAGAACTTTGCTTACAAAACTATCAAGAATCATTGAGGTTTTTGCGTAAGCGTCTCATCTCATCAGGTCTACGCATCAGAGAGTGGAACTTGTTTGGAAGTACGGCATCTGTGCTCAGATTACCTATCTTAAAATCACTTTTATTAAACAGAGCAAAAGGTCCACGATTGGGCATCTACCCCATGGAATACACCTTGGAAGATGCACATCGAAATGTCACAAAAGGTCATGGAACCAGAAATCTACCATCTGATATTGACCTCATATTAAATGCGGATAATGAAAGAATGCCAACCTCAGAGGTTCTTACCATAAAACACTTTGCACGAAAAAATACTTTCGAGGAGTATGGAGTATTTGTGCAGTTCAAGTAACATTCGAACCTATCAGTAGTTCACTCTAGGTTCCACTTCACTTGTTTTCAGATACATAACCCCAGCAATACGCTCACGCTTGGCATAATCAGGTCGTATGATAATTCGGCGATACATATCATCCTGCGAAGAGATCGACACTGCTCCTACGCGCCGTAGCAATCTGCGCGATGCGTCTGCATGTTCCGCATCACTGGCACGTACAGTGCTTAGTATACCTATACCACGATGCGGATCCATCACGGTTGACGCTGCATACATCTCCAACAAATCTTTCATGGCGCGAGCGATACCTTTTCGCTGATATGCGCTACCTACGACATATTCACTCTGGTACCCCAAAAGGTCAGCCACAGAAATTTTTGGCTGATAGGTGATGTGTCCATATCCCACCTGCCTACCATCTCGAGAATATCCAGCTACCCACCCATTTACCCCATTCCACGCGACAACACGTGCCTTTACCCCACTTTCAGCCTTTCCAGTTATCTGGCGCTCTATACCATCATCTAAAGCCGCCAATGCATGTTTCATTCCTACTCTTCCGAAACCTATGTATAACTCATTTGCACGAGGTGTGATCACTTTCCAATCCAGCACACGAAAACCATTTCGTGGAGCGACAGCAAGATCGAGACGATGGATACCTTCTGAAAGCATAAGAGAAGATTATACTATAGGGTAAAAGAAGAAGCTATATTGAGGGAGTAACACTTTCCTATCAGTATTTTATCTTCACTAACTTTCCTTTTCGCTTCACAATATTTTTGTAGTCCCACTGAATATCCCTAGATTTACCGAGCCATCGCACAAGTTCTCCAGTCTGTATTTGCGCAACTTCTGTATACCACATCGAGGCGTCTTTAAACTTCCCCGTGCCTTGCGTGAGCGATTCTTCGTCAAAATCAGCACCACTCCAAAACATGAGACGTATTCCGTCTTTCTGTTTGCTATACCCCACCACTGGATTTCCTTCGAGAAACCACACAGGATGTGCGTGCCACACTTTATTTTCTGCTTCGGCAAGGTGTGTATGTATCTCTCGGGCCAATGCATCACAAATCGCTTTATCTGTTTCGGAAAGTTTTGCGTTGTAGGCGAGAGTATCAGTGCTAATCATAGGTAAAATAGAATAGACATGTTGTTCAGCTAGCCGCTTGCTTTACTAAACTTACAATCTTTACCTCTACCTCAGGAGTCCATTTCTGGATCGCAAAAGCAGTCGGCCAGATAGCACCACTATCTAAATTTGCGGAGTCATTAAATCCAAACGTCGAATATCGAGCTTTAAACTTACTGGCTGCTTGGAAAAAACACACAACTTTCCCTTCTTTGTTTGCATACGCTGGCATCCCATACCAAAGCTTTGGCATAAGTTTCGGCGCATTGGCACGGACGATAGCATGTAGCCTCTTCCCTATAGTACATTCTGGCTCTGGCATTTGCGAAAGCTTTGTAAGAATTGCCTTTTCCCCATCTTGCCCCATGGCTTCTGCTTTCTGCTCAAGGATATGCTCTCTCATGGCGGCTCGTTCCTCTTCGGTAAATCCCGTGACTTTTTTTGTGGTTGTACTCATAGTGCAAATTCCTTTCGAGAAAAGCTTAGCGTATTGTGAGACACATGACAATGTGTGCAATAATTGTATGCCTGAACAAATCTTTACTTGTCTCACATTCTTTTGTACAGTAAATCATAGTGATAACAGAACCAACCAACTCTAGTTTACTCGAAGAGCTTCATCACGATGAAGAACTTCTTCATACGGAGGAAAGGCGTGTAAACATTTTGACACTGCTTCTGGTTGGTTTTGTTGTGATATTTACCGGTGTGACATTGTATTTTGTCCGAGAAATTGGCGCATTAAACCGAGAAGAAACGAAATTGCAAAAAGCAAACACCATAGCCCCTTCAGTATCGATCGCGCCGAGCGTTTCGCAACCTGCTACAACCGTAACCCCACTCCCCACCCAGCAAACGCAAAAAGTTATAAAAAATACTGTAGCAAAAAATGCCTATATCAATACAGGATTTGGGACGAACCAATCCACTGAGTGGACAGATGTATTTGGCGCTGCAACCACTGCAGATATAGGTGAATACGCTCGCATAAAAGAAGTTCGTTTCGAAGCATTTATAAATGTTCCGACTTCCAATGGCACCGTCTCAGTTCGGCTCTACAACAAAACAGACAATCATCCCGTATGGAACTCTGAAATCACAGGCGAAGGAACTGCAAATACGTATCATTTTATTTCCCCTGTAGTGACCTACGACTCAGGACCCAAACTCTATCACGTGCAGATGAAGTCTCAGCTAAACGTCGTGGCAAACCTCGTACAATCACGCATCGCAATCGTCACAGACTAAGCTCTATCTGTGGGTTTATTGTATTTATCCAAATGTCGCAGTATACTCAGGGCCAATGCTACACATAGAGCGTATACGCGCTAAATACCAAGAAGCACCTTCTCGCTTTGATCCAGAAGCGTATCGAAAAAATATAGATACGGCTGCCGCCTATATCAAAGACAAACTTCCTGCTAACTTTACGCCCAAAGTTGTGCTTACCTTGGGATCTGGAGGTTTGGGTGACATAGCAGAGAGTATAGATAAAGTGGCCACCATCCCGTACGAAGATATTCCGGGGTTTTTCAAGCCCACGGTGGTAGGACACGCGGGTAAACTGATTGCAGGATATATCGAAGGCGTACCAGTCATCGGCTACCAAGGACGACGACATTATTACGAAGATGGTGGGCAACCAAATCAAGTCATCGCGCTGAAAAACGTAGTATTCCCTGTCTATGTAGCCCGCGCCCTTGGCGCAGAATTGTATATCGCCACAAACGCAGCAGGAGGATTAAATAGCGCGCAAAACCCCGGAGATCTTATGGCAATCTCTTCTCATTTGGATATCCATTTCCCAAATGTATTACTCGGTCCCCAAGTATCATTTATGGATCCCCAGAGGTTTCAACCACAACAAGATCAATATAAAAAATCATTACGAGATTTGCTCCATCAAGCGGCATCAAATGTAGGGGAAAATTCTCATCTGCATGATGGTGTATATGCTGCACTCACCGGTCCAACATTTGAATCCGCCGCAGACTCGCAAGCATTGCGAGTAGAAGGCGCTGATGCTGTGGGTATGTCCACAGTCCCAGAAATTATTACAGCATCAAACATTGGCATGGATACGTTGGGGATATCACTCGTTTCCAACGTTATCGCCCAAGACGGGACAAATGCTACGAGTCACGAGGAAGTCACCGCAGCTCTTCAAGACCCGGCTACCAGAAAACGTGCTACGGCAATCCTCCATGAATTCTTTCGATTGTATAGTGTAAAATAGATGGCATGAGCCTAAATACACCTCCAGATCCAATCCTACAATCCCAACTTTATACTGGCCGAAGAATATTCAAAAGCTTAAAAGCCAAAGCAAACGCACGACGCACGCTACCCGAAATTATCGCAGATTGGATGACAGCCTCGCTTGGAAGCATACCGTTTCTTTCCATAAACGTCGTATGGTTTACGACATGGATTCTTATAAATGTTGGAGCTATCCCAACTATCACTCCATTTGACCCATATCCGTTTGGACTTCTCACCATGATCGTATCGCTTGAAGCGATCATCCTTGCAATCTTTGTGCTTATCTCTCAAAATCGCGCGTCCAAAATAGACGACCTACGCGAAGAAATCGACCTACAGGTAGACATCATCACAGAACAAGAACTTACCAAATTGATCCACATGACAAGCATTCTCATGGAAAAAAATGGGATAGATATACAGAGCGATAAAGACCTTCAGTCTATGATCAAGCCCACAAATGTTGATAGGATAGAAAAAATTTTGGAAAAGCAGGTACTGGAAAGCACAAAATAACCCCATCTATTTTGCACCTTTGTGCAGAATATAGGTCGCAATATCAGTAAATTTCGGTGCAAAAAAATCTACTTTTTCATCTTCAAATTCCGCACGTTTCCTCAATCCACTTTCCAACACTGCTATAAAGTGGAGTCCGGCGCCTTTGGCGGCTACCGCATCGGTGACAGCGTCTCCTACATATACTGCTTCGTCAGGGAGAACTGCAAAGTCTATCAACGCCTGCTCAAACGTACGAGGATCAGGCTTGAGATGTCGAGAATTATCTTTGTGATAAAACTGCTCTATATGAGCACTCAACGGATGCGATGGAAGCATCAGATGCGTGATTTCTGGCAACGATCTAGACGTCAGTATGGCAACTCTTTTTCCTTTCGCCCTCAGTGTCTGTAGCGTGCGAATATTCTCAGTGCGTATAGCATCCAATGTCCCATTTTCTATAAATCGCTTTATATATCCACCAAGCTTACTCATAAACTCCTTGGCATCAATCCCCGGAATTCGTTCTGTGATAGCTATCTCCAGCAAATCACCCCAGTTTTTCTGGTGTGCAGCACGTGTCATAGGAGCATGACCCATAGCTTTAGCGACCTCGTTTTCCACCACAAACGCCGTCTCTTCTGTGAGACACAGCGTATCGTCAAAATCTAGAAGAACGAGCTTAATCATGGGAGATGATTATATCAAAATTTACATGAACCATACGCAATACGCACTTTCGTCAAGCAACACTGGTTATTTTTGAAGAGAGCGGTGTGTTTGGAGTTTATGCTTTTCCATACGATTTGCGAGTCGCATCAAACGAAGCTTGTAAAACTCATACTCTCCATGCTCTAGTACAATTAGCCCGTCGTCCGCCATGGATAAATACGTAGATATACATTGCGCACGCACAGGTTTATTTTTGGATTTGGCTGGATCAAACTGGCTCGCGAGCGCTTCTAATCGTGATTCAATATCGGTCATAGTGCTACCCTACAGATCCCTGCTTTCTCCTCGCATTCTTTATAAAATCCAATGCTAATGTATTTGCCCGATCTTGCACTACTTGAATAGCAGGCTCTTTGGTAAATGGGTGAAAAATTATATGTCGAGAAACTGCAGCAGCAGATGCCACCAAACCTGCTATAGCATCACTTGAGCGAGAACTTACTACCATATTCTTCATTCTTGGGTGAACCAAAATTTTTGCCTCAGTATTCCAAATCGTATCTGATGTACGAAGTAAAATATGGTCAGCACCGAGAGTTGCATCTGCGATAAATCGTATTCTTGCACGCCCAAAGTTGAGATGTAGCTTGTTTAAAACCTCTTGTGAGATATATGCCATGGCCACTACGACGGCCTGATCGGGATACCACTCAGCTGGGACGGCTACAGAAACATTTTTTGTTCTACAGATTAAATGTTCGTTTAAAGCAGGCATTCGCGGATTATACTCTATTTCTGTATAAATACCCTATAGTTTGATATAATCACGTGTTATGAAGCCTGATATTCATGCCTGCAAAAATACATGCAGAATTCGCGATATTTGCCACCCCGAGCTTCGTCCAGAAACTATAAATATAGCAGGTGGTACTGGTGTTATCACAGACAAGCACCTCCATGTCGCAGGAACGTTTTGCAGACACTACACATGTTGGTCTGGCGGAGGAGAAAATGCGGCCAAAAAAGCCAAATCTGGTAGCGCAGAATCTTTTATGGTCATAGAAAGAAATGGTAGAGGACATACAATCAGAGGTTGGGCATTTGGCACATTTGAAAAACCTACAGAAAAAGAAAAATTGCGTATCGTGTCTACTCGTGGGTATATATATTCGTTTCAAGATGGCGCTTATTTCGCCACCGGCCAATCAATAAATGAGGGATAATCTTATCTATAAATACCGTTCACAACACCCCTATATCCATCTTTTATGGCTTGAGGGTAGGATACTATATAAAAAATGTGAATTGTCGTATCCACCGAATAATCACTTCTGAACAAAACACTCTTTGAAATCCGCTAATTGAAGCTTTCTATATATGATATTTGACTTTGGAGTTAAATTTCCTGCAACCTGAATTTTGTTTAAAATACTTCGTTCATTTGTACATACTCCTGTCACCATATACATTTGTCCATTTTTAAACCTTACCAATTCTTTTTTTACGGCTTGATGAAATCGGCAATCTACACACACCTCTTTGAATCCATCTGCCATATATGTATGGTTACACGGTTTTTACTTCAGGCACTATATAGGGACTACGACGTCGCATGAGTTCTTTGCCGCGGGACAATTGCGCAGGCAATCGTACGTTTACCCAATCGCCAATTTTCACCGACCCTTTCAAAAACGCTAGATTTACCTTATCTCCCAGAGATGCTTTAGGCTGACTCTCAAGTTTTTCGATAGACTCTAAACGTATTTCCCTACGTTCCTCCCATGGGAGAGACTCAAAGTCCTGTGCTGCTGTGAGCATGAATGTGGCCCGATCTTTCCAAGATAGAGGTGCCAGATATGATCGCTTTTCGCGACCATTCATATGCTCCCAATCACGCACTGAGATTGGCTGCTGCTTAAGCACTTCGATATTTGGATTAACTGTCTCTTTCATGATCAGAGTATATCACTTTTGTAGAAAATCAGATAGTCTGCGCCACTCACCAAAGCTCGGGCGTAGAAATAAAAATATCGTGACTGGGATCTGCTAACACCCTTTTGATAAACTCATCAGAGTTATCGAGATAAAAAATTATTTGACCATCTTGATTGGTGATATCTTTCCCTTTCTCTCTGTAGATAAACCGATCAGTCACACCCTCTACCACCGCAAATCCGCATTTTTTGTAAAACTCACTGGTCTTTGGAGCACAAAAACCAAATCCTGTTAGATTTTTTGCCTGCAGGTAGTCGTGAATCGCACATACCACTCGTTTGCCATACCCCTCGCCTTTTATATTTGCTATGACCTCGACGAGTGCGTGCACTGGGAATGTCTTCCCCTCAAAAACAAATGGCGGAACACTCCATATCCCTGCCATAGCAAGAATTTCCTCACCGTCTTTGAGTAGAAAAAATATTTTCTCATATAAGGACTCTAGGGTGGGTGTAAGCCCAAATTCTCGCTTCAAAGAGGCCATCATTTGATCAATCTCCGATCGGGATAACTCAGCCCCCGCTACCACATAAAGATTTGGATGATGAGTGGCAGGCGACATCATACACTTAGACCTTCTTTATCTTTACTGCGCGAATTTGCTGATATAGCATCACATATGCAGCAAACCGAACTCCGACAAACATGATCGCAATCATGTATGCCAAAGATGTATCGATTGATCCTTTGGCAAGATTGTTGAGAACAGATAGTAAATTCATACCCGCCATAATCAGCCCTAGCCAAAAGACTAGTTTGCTTTTTTGCATAAGCGCTACTCCAAACACCATCTGTACTGCACCAAGTACAAGCGCTCCAGCCAATGCATCGGTGTTTACACGAGAAAGCACTCCTACTATACCGACGACCATCTCAATTACCCCTGTCACCATCCACCAGTCCAATGCATACTTTTTTTTCATATACCTCCTTAGTCGTTTACAATTATTTTCCCTCTCTACTACTATACATCATTATAAAAATTTTCTTAATGAAAAATGTTTGGATATTTTCTTTCAAATGCAGCATTCCCTGCCACATAATGCAAAATCAGCAGTACTTCTGCAAATATTTGTTGATCGGACCAACTCGCGCACTCATGCTTCATCGGTTCTCGCAACGCGCCATATACACGTGTAGCGACTTCGCTATGTATATACCGTCGCACACGACCAGAGGCGGTTCTCGGAATAGTATCCATCATGTGTATCGCCTGCGATCGAGTAGAGGAAGACATTTCTTCTCTATTAACTTCCGCAAACACGGATTTGTATCCCGACTCAGTCAATTTTCCACCATGCGCACGATACCAATCGTATTCGTGACCGATAGCTTCGTGATGTGCTTTTCGTTCGAATCTTCTCATACATCTACAGATATATTTAGCCAGATTCGACAGTGAACGCTGGACTTAACGTACGGAACGCCTTCAGTGTATTGTCAAACGCTTGTTTGGTTGCAGGAAACTCTAGAGTTCGATATCTTTTTAGCGATTTATATACTGTGATACGGTCGCCAACGACCATAAATGACGCAGCATAGACTGAATCCTCATCTTTTCGTGCTGCTTGGCGAAATTTACGCAATATGTTATCCCGCTTGGCCAACATCACATGGGTGATTTCTCGAACACTCTCTGTTGGAAGGGTGGAATAAAGCCTCCCATCAAGAAAAATATAATGCGACGCATACGTACCGTGCTCTGGATTCTTGTATGGTGCCATCGGGGCTACTATATGTCTTTATTAGGTTCGGGTCAAATATTTACACAAGTCACTCCGTGTTTACCCCATCATAATCTGGACTATCCCGCTGGGCTTCTATCTTGGTCTTTCGCTCAATACCATCTTTGTGGTGGGGAGGACTGTAGAGGGTGTAGATTTTTAGACTTTCAGATTTTGACGTATTGATAATGTTATGCGCAGCACCCGCTGGTACTACCACCGCGTCACCTGCGCTCACTTGATATTCATTTCCATCTATGACACACATTCCTGTTCCTTTTTCGAAACGGAAAAATTGATCATTGTCCGGATGTGTTTCCAATCCAATCTCCTCGTTTGGCAACAAACTCATGAGCACTAGCTGACTATGTTTTCCTGTATATAAGACATTTCGGAAATTAATATTTTCTTCGGTCAATTTCTCTATATTTTTGGCAAAACCTTTCATATGGCCTCCTGTCTAAAATACTATCACTCCAAAATAATTTGCGCTGTGCGATAACTCTCCTTCAGCTGAAAACCTAGCCTGCTCGGATTACTCCCAGCAGGCATATCACAATTACTTATTTCGCAGGTTGAACATTTACATTTATCGTATCTGGAATATTTACTTGCGGTACTACAGATGCTGCGCCTCGCATGGCGGGAATGCCATACACAAAAAATAGGATAGCAACAAGCACCACCAAAAGTATTCCAACCATCATCCCCACGCCATTTCCGGATTCTTGAGGCGCTGGGTTTTGAACTATTGTTGTCATAAATTATTCACCTCCCTACGTAGGTCTATAAAAACCTATTATATTTTTGCTTCAATCTTCTTTTTCACCTCTGTGACCTTGTCGGTCACTGCGCGTGCAGCTTTTTCTAATGCTGGTTTATCGGTCATTTCGTCGACGTATCCGACTATTTTGTCCTTTGCACCAATGACGGCATCTGCAACTTTCTTTTGATTATCTTTGTTGCTTATCGCAACTGCTGCAGCTACTGCCATTCCACCAGCTATAACGCCTGCTACTCCCGCTATAATCGGATTCACTCCTCCATCAAGCTTCTTTTTATCGATTTGTGTATTTGTCATATGTTTCACCTCCTCTCAAATTTTTATGATTATCTTCCTCGTAACAATCTCCCGACATAAATGACAACGACCGCGCCAACTATTGCCACTCCCATGCTGTACAAATTAAATCCAGAAACGCCAGACTGTCCAGCTAATCCAAAGAGATAATTTCCCACCACAGACCCGACAATACCCAACACAATGTCCATCACCGTACCCTGTCCTCCATCAGTATGCATAAGCATGGATGCTATCCACCCTGCTATTGCCCCAAAAATAATCCATAAAAGTATATCCATATATTTTTCACCTCCTCCCGTATTACAAAAATCTTTTCAGTCATTTCAACTGTTTACCTGTCTCAACCTTCTCGCTCACCATACTTGCTTGTGATGGTGGATTTGGTGCATGTGATGCTACATATTTTTGCAAAAGCGGCACACCTAGGTTTACAAGAAGCTGCATGCACATAAGCACCACAAACATCCCCACCAAAACCCTTCCTAACTTTTTCTTCGCAATCAATTGTTTTTTTAATTTCATATATTTATTGATTTGCTATCGACTCATCTACTTCTTGTGGGTTTGTAGGTTTCACCAGCTGAAACAGCGCTACCAAACCATACGCAAGCACTGCATACACTGCCATAGCGATAAGTGTCGACCACTCAAATACCATTTCGGAACTACTGCTTATTCCCAAAATCCCAGCAAATGGCTGAGAGAATGGCCTACTTAACGCATATATGAACACAGTAAAGCTACTATAGGTATTTGCACCCAATAACTTCAAAAGTATTCGAAAAGCTAGCAATACTTCTATGACTCCGAGCACATACCAAATCACCTGATACGTGCGAAATATCGCCTTCTTGGTCTCATAGTCCTTGGGTGACACTACTTTTACCGTCGTCGTACGTCTTTGCCCAAATGGTATTTCTCGAATTACTTGTGTAGTGTCTGTCACCTGTGTTTCTTCAATTTGTGTCATATATATCTCGCTTTCTTTAAAAAAATTTATATTTTTTACCGTAGTTTCCCTACCAATGTAGAAAATCCATCGCGTATATTTGGGAAATAGGTATCTAGCTTCGGGGCACACGGTTACGCTTGACTCGGCGCTCGTGCACAATAGAGGATTATGGTCTGTCTACAGAGAGATCTCGAGTATGTTTTATTTTTGCACTACTTACTTGCAATATTGATCGAGACAAGGCTGCCTTTGTCATATTTTTTTGAGAAAAAGTAACCTTTACTCTTTTCCCCTCATCGAAATCTATAATAGGAGCATATGCATCAAGTGCTTTTTCGACTACTTCTGAGATGGTCAAGTTTTCAAGCGCGCCACGCACTTTGGCTCGTTTTACCAGTATTGGATCCACGAATGCTGTGAGTCGTTGTTTGAGGAGTGTGGGATGTTTTGACGCGGTATCAACCATAGATATGTTCTCTCTTATCTCATCTTGTTCTTATTACAATGCGTTGTCAATGAACAATATGTTGTAAATGTTGTATAACTACAATATATACAATTATTGATGATATCCGTAATATAAACAAAGGAAATGTGATAGATAGTGAGCGAATGATTACTTTCGAACAGCAAGGAGCGTATAGTTACGAGTCGCAGTTTTTAGTTTGCCAGACTCGAAAGCCTGAGTAAGTGCGGTTATCCCCGCGCCAAAATTCCTTTCGGATAACAATCGAAGAATTGAATGAGATTTTGTTTTTGCTTGAGCAAATATTTCTTCGGTAAAGGGCTCCTCATCATGTATATGTACTACTTCGAGATCGACAAAACAAAGAGTTGTGAGAATGGAATGAATTTTTCCATACGACGGATATCGTGCTTTATCTATATCTAGTGCAGTAGGAAAATACAGCGATGTGAATTTTTTGTCCAAGCCTTCCGAAAACTCACTCCCGATACACAGGGTCCCGTTTGGCGCCAGATGCTCGTATATATTTTTGAAAAATACCTCAGGTGAGTTCAGGTGATGAATCACATCGTGTGTGTAAATAGTGTCAAATATCTCTGTAAATGGAAAGTCGCGGTCAAAATTCGCCTGTCGCACGTCCGCGTTTGGTAATTTTTTCTTCGCCTCAGCGATCATGGCGAGTGAGCCATCACATCCAGATCCTACCCAGCCTGTTTTTTCATAGATATGATTCAAATCATTTCCAGTGCCACACCCAGCGTCGAGAAACGCAGGTGTTTGTATATATTTCAGAAAAAATTCAATAACCTCTGGCCATGTGGAGCGCGTGGCAGTATACGCTTTTGCTTCTTCTTCATCGTATTTTTTGGGTATGTTCATGAACAAGCACTATATCAAGAACATCACGACTCTTCAACATAATAAACCTATTGCAAAAAGCAGCTCATCGGATGTATGGTGTACAAGCCTGCGGACGCACATTTTATGAGCCTTATTCATGCTATCGAACGATCGGTTTCTGCTAAACGGGCGTCTGTTATAAACAAAGCTACACGCGCTCGAAAAAAAATCATGTATATGCGCACTCGTGGCCTATATGACCCAATACTAGGCTTGATACCAGATAGACGTGATCCCCCCTCGATACTCACGATCGCAATCGAACAACATCTGCGAAAACTCAATAGATCTATCGCGCGAATTGTCGAGTGGAAACGCACCTCCGAATCCCCGTAAACAGGCACAAAAATCCAGTGCTCTCTGTCCTTGTATCGCTCTCGTATGATATACTTAGGGTTACAGAAAGGAGACAGGCGTAGATTAATTAACCAATTTACGTAAAAAATTCTATGACAGGTACAGTTAAAACGAAAACCGATAGAGGATTTGGGTTCATAACCCGCGAAGGCGAATCAAAAGACCTTTTCTTTCATTCGAAAGATTTGGTTGGAGTAACCTTTGATGCACTACAAGTAGGTGCAACCGTTACCTTTGAAGTGGTAGACGGACCAAAAGGCCCAAGTGCCAAAAATGTAAAATTAGCGTAATAGTATCGCAAGATACGCATTATCTACAAAAACCCCGTGTAACCCACGGGGTTTTTCGTTTTTAACAACGAACTTATACACCTATCGTATCTGAAAATACAATTGACGATGACCAGAGGCATCTGAGGATTGGGTAATTCGATCAAATATAGGACCCCATAAATTTTTTGCCTCTCGGGAAAACTGAGATGGATAATGCTGAGATAGGAATTCACCCATTTTCATCTTTGACTCCTCAGTAAGAGCTATTTCTGATAGTTGGTGAATTGCTCCGATATGTAAATTCGTAGTCCACCCAAGTAGACTAGGCCGATACGACAATGCTTTACCGCTATCAGGAAACATGGATGGCATATCAGCCTTCTCTGAAGCTATCACTGCTGCCGCAGCTACTGCATGATGATCAGTATGATCAAATCCATATGTCCGCTCGCTCGGAGCAAACGAGACCAACACATCAAATCTTTGCTCTCGCACATAGCGGGTAAGGGCTTTGTTTAACTCCTCTTGATGTTGAGCTAATTCTGAGTCAGGAAACGTCGGCTCATAGATAACCCCACGCACTCCCAGTGCTTCTGTAGCATTATAGAACTCATCACGACGTATCGCTTTTATCTCTTTTTCTGGCGTCTCGTTTCCATACACTTTTCCTTTTTCACCCAATGATAATAAAAGGACAGTGACTGGAACTCCACTATCCACTAGCGTTTGGATAAGTCCCCATCCGATAAGCACTTCATCATCAGCATGTGGAACCACAAGCAATGCTCCGCTGTGTTCTTTCCAACGTGGATCAGGTACAAATTTTTTTACTTCTTGTGAATGCATACGAAAATTCTACAAAAAAATCCCCTCATATTTGGGGGATTTCTGGCCATTCACATCGCCATCGTCCTCCCGTTATGCGGGGGTGAGACAAATAACAATGTGAAGCTTTGCGTTCATACCCAGTATCCTAAAACACAAGAGCGTACATGTCAATCGTATACTCCACCTTGGTTGCACTTTTTGCCCTTACAGTGTATAAACATTGCTATGCTCAAACACAAAAAAGCACTTATGATCGCGGGTGGTGTTATTTTACTTCTCCTTATCATAGGCGCTGCATTTTATTTTGGCAGACAAAGTTCTGGAAATCCTGAGCCAACTCTGGTCTCGCCACGCGCAACCCCAGAGCCGACACTGGAGGTCTCACCTACTCCATCTGAAACCCCGACACCAACTGCTACACTCAAGCCCACACCAACAACAACCATAAAGCCCACATCTGCACCAACATCTACGCCAAGCCCCACGCCTGCGCCATCGGTTGTAAACATAGAAACCTCCGTTACCCCCAGTGGAACGACAAACACTTGTAGCGATCAACAATTTACTTTTACCGCAAAGATATATACCAACGCCGCAACCACAGTGAAATACACTTGGCTACGAAGCGATAACGCGGTCAGTGCAGAACAATCTATCACATTTACAGGTGCAGGTATGCAATCCGTATCGACCACATGGACGCTTTTTGCAAACGGGAGCGGAACGAGGACTGGTTGGCAGCGAATAAAAGTGACCGCGCCAAATGATGCACTCAGCAATCAAGCAGAATTCACTCTTACCTGTCCATAATTCTACTGATTTGGATCAGGGACAAACTTCAAGGCCAGTGAGTTTATACAATAACGCTTTCCGGTAGGATCTGGCCCGTCGTCGAACACGTGTCCTAGATGACCTCCACATTTATCTAATACTTCTATACGCACTCCACCAAGTGATGTATCTTCTCGCAATACCAATGCATCTGGGTGTATAGGCGCCCAAAACGATGGCCACCCAGTACCCGAGTCAAACTTTTGGTCGGAGCGAAACACAGCCTGATTGCATCCTGCTGAGTAGTATGTCCCCGATCGTTTCTCATCATTGAGTTCACCGGTAAACGGATTCTCCGTGCCCTGCTCACGCACGATACGATACTGCTCTGGAGTCAGCAACTTTCGCCATTCGCTATCTGTCCGTACTTGTGTACGGTCAAACGAGCCAGAAACAATTTTTCCGTGCACACTGGCACCTTTTGGTAAGCTTACGCGATCTTTGTACAGGAAATACCCGCCTATAACAGCAAGTATTCCGATACAAAACAGCGCACTTTTATATACAAATCCCATAGTGGCAATTATTCAGATTTTGACCCGAGTGTAACAAGTATGGTCGTTTGCGAATCGTCTGCCGTTATACTCACGCTTCCCTCCATGGATCCCTTTTTTACTGCCCACGTTTGCATTTTGTCTGTATTAAACGAAGCAGACGTAGTGTATCCATTTGCTGCCAATGCGTTTTTATAAAAACTTATGACCTTTTCTATACTGTCGCTCGTTGTGAATGTCACCAAAAATCCGCTATTGCTTTCTTGCATTCCCGAAACCGATCCCGCTACTTTTGCATCGCTATACACAGGAAAATCCTTGGGAAAATCCTCGGGAAGCTTCTGCGTGCCCACTGTCACAGTTTGACCTGTTTTATTATCAGTGAATGTCATTTTTCCATTATCTATATCAGATAGGTTGGTTTTGATACCCGTTTTACTTTCTATAACTCCAGACACCACGCTTGATCCAATTTTTTGGGCGAAATATTTGACTGCGAAAGATATTCCTATGCCTATGAGTAAAAGGAACACAAAACACCCAATAGCGATCCCAATAATAGGTTTAGAGTTCGAGGACTTTTTTTCTGCGGCTTTGGTTGCCATATGGCCTCCTTTGGAAAAATAAATACTTGCAATCACTATAGCAACTGCACACACGTTTGCAAATAGTTCATTTTCCCACTTGATATTGACTGCTCATTTGACGTTTAATATCTAGATATGAATGACACATCAGATGATTCTGTTCCAGTACAAGAAGCTGAAGTAGTAGAACCTACCCAAGATTCACCTACTTCCCCGCAAGACACTGCAAACAATTCACAAGATGCCACCATGATCTTGGAACTAGAGTCCATGATCAAAAACAGCATGGCCACAACAGATCGAAACAAAACTGAACTCAAAAAACTAAAGGAAATGCTCGAAAGTGCGCTCGGTAATGACGACACATATAAAGAAGCGAGCGAAAAAGCCAAAGAAGCAGCAAAAGTAAAGGGTAAGGCAAAACTAAATGTCTTGGCAAACCCCGCGACACGTAGCATCAACGAGAAAATAAAGGATTTGACGCAAGAAATCAAAGAACTCAACACTGGTCTCTCTGAATACCTTCGTGAGTATCAACGCCTAAGTGGCGCAAGTGAGATAGAAGGCGAAGATGGTGATGTACGAGAAATAATTTATATCGCCAAACTCATCAAGAAATCTCGAAGACAGTAGTCCATCTGCCAAACAAAACGCATCCATGGATGCCCAAAGCGAACAACCAGCACCTCAGGAACAAAAAGCGGTTTCCCAAAAAGAAACTATTATTCAATCTTTTCAAGAAAAACGCCTCGCGCTTTGGAGAGGAATGTCGGAAAAGATCAAGCAACATCCCGATATCGCAAAGTTTCTTTCTGCTGCAGTAAATGCCACAGTCGGGTCGTATGCCAAACTCAGCATTGAGGCATACGCTGGCAAAACTATTGATAACCAGAACCTCACTCCTCTTGGAAGAATTGTCCATGCATTTATTGTCACCACGGGTTTGGGAGCATACGCACTCGGGGTATCTGGTAGAGTAGATCTCGCTGCTATATCGTATGGTGCGTCATGGGGCGCATACGGGCTGATGTATGGACCAGATTTGCTGGCTCCCGCACTACGAAACACCGCAAGCAAAATAGAGGGAAAGCATGCATCAACAGCACGTGTGCTGACCACACTTTCGAAAATTGTTGAGTCGCCCAAAAAATTATTTTTCAAACCCTAATCTATGCAGCAAGAACTAGAGAGACTTATCAGCGAACTTGTAAACCTCGGAGAAGATCGCGAAGAATTGGCGTTTTGGCAAACTATCTACCCAGACATGACCAAAACTGAACAACAGGAACTGATAAAAATACTCACTACCGAGGTACAGTCGTTACAAAAAGCAGATCACTAACCCAACAGTTTTTTCATCTCTATCACAAACGCATCGCTTCGCGACTCGATAAGAAACAATTCTTCCTGCTTCTCTTGTGCGAGCCATCTTTTTGTCACTCGCTCCACATCAGCAGCCTGTGATGCGTGACAGCGGGCAGCGGCCAACTTTTTTTCAAACACATCAGATACATCAACCACTAGATCTACATCAGCGACATCGTACCCATGTGGGAAAAATACAAAATATTCTCGCATCGCATCACTTACCGCGCGCGGCACGCAGTTATATAAAATTCCTTGCACCTCAGCACGCTTTTCGTACACAAAACTGGTTACCATGGCGACCGCCACATGATCTAAATGCCCAGAATTGCCTTTCAAATCATTGGTCATAAATACTGTCGGCTGGATAGCGTCGCAAAGCGCAGTGAGCTTAGCTGCTATCTCATGATATTGATTGTTGTTGAGCGTTCCGTCTTGGAAGTGAAGAAAATGAATTTCCTTGGCGCCCAAAAGGGTAGCCGACTGCTGCAACTCTTCTGCTCGTAGTTTGGCCAGAGACTCGCCAGAGCTTGCGTGAAACCTAGGGTCGGACTGCCCATCGGTCACACACGCGATATGCACATCATAAAACTGTGACAATTTTACCAGTGTTCCTGATGGGCCAAATGCTTCATCGTCTGGGTGAGCCACGACACAAACGAGCGAGTTTTTCTTCATGCTTAGGGTATAATAACGGTATGTTGGAAGAAGTGCAATTTAGCTCTGATCTCGATCTTCTTTGGAGGAACTGTCTGACCCATGTACGCGATAGATGGCCATTTCTCACCTATGAGTGGCACCTAGGGTATATGGAAGCCTTTGACACCCATCCTATAATCCTTGTGGACCGCGAACATTCCATACTTATCCCACTAGAAATTGACGGAGAAACAGCGCACTTCGCAGGAGGCGAGGAAATAGCGGACTATCTCGATGCTATAGGACCAGAACGAGCCAAGGTGCACGCATGGCAAGAAGCGTTATCCATCCTTACCACCCATGGAGTCAAAAAACTTGTACTACGAAACATTCCTCAGGATTCGGAATCCATTCATTACTTCGGTACGCTCGCTTCCGCCACCATCGCCCAAGAGGACACAACGCCAATTGCAGTCCTTCCTGCTACACTCGACGCATACCTAGAATCTCTAGACAAAAAAGAACGCCACGAGTTTAAACGGAAAATACGTAAATTTGAAGAGGATTTTCCCAACCCCACTATCTCCACGCGAAATGGCGCAGACGTGCGCATGAATGAATTGGTTGCTCTTATGAAATCAGACAAAAGCAAACAAGAATTTCTCACTCCTCCCATGGAGCAGTTTTTCCTTCGCTTGCCACAAACCACAGAAAACTCGCTGGTGCAACTAAGCTTGTCACATCAAGAAACTACACTCGCGAGTATGGTCGGTTTTAAACTAGGTCACATGTTTCTCCTGTACAACTCTGGTTTTTTACGAGAATACGCAGGGGCTGGTTTCTATCTCAAAGCCAAGTCCATGCAATGGGCCATAGAGCAGGGATTTTCTGAATTTAATTTTCTCCAAGGTGCAGAACGATACAAATATGAACTCGGCGGCAAGGATTATCATGTGTACACAGTCGAAGTGTTATTTTAGAGCGTTTCTTTTTTTCGTGCCAACTCTGACTCTTGCGCCCCTTTTAACCATTTAGGATTTTCTAACCGTTGATATGGAAACGAGGCGTATTTTTCTGTTCGCAGCGTCTGCGCTTCTGTTTCATGCTGGCTACAGGAAAGAATCATGATGGTGTATCGACTTTGACGTGTCTCGCCTTTGATGTCAAACACTATAGTGGGCAGCACTGCACAATCTTTTCCAATGCATTTTCTATACGATCCGCCGACTAAATTCATATGGATCATATATACCAACTGCAAGACGGTGCGGTCAATATAGAAATCTTCTGTATACTATGAGATAATCCCGAACTATGGCAGGAATCATACGAGTAGAACGAGAAATACTTGGAAAAAATATATTTGGCGCATTATTCGTGGGGCCAGATACATCAAACCTCAAACGAGTGAATGATGTCGGTGTATACCCTGCACGACTAGGGGTTATACGCAAAAATATCTCTGTACGATTTTTGGAAGTTGCTGGCGAGAGCTTTCTACAGGCAACGTTACCGTACTTACATACGCTACAAATATGTGTGTACGACTACCAAGACCATAGGCAAATAAACGAAGAACTCATTGGAAAAATGGGAGGATTAAACATAGGTGCGTATCAAATCGAAT
The DNA here is from genome assembly GCA_964639945.1 of uncultured Gammaproteobacteria bacterium. Classification (GTDB taxonomy): domain Bacteria; phylum Patescibacteriota; class Microgenomatia; order UBA10105; family UBA927; genus UBA927. The sequence goes on along the minus strand of CAZXHY010000001.1, from coordinate 49,330 downwards.
CCTTGGGCGGAAGACAAACGTATTTGGGAGGACGTGTACGTATACTTTCGCTTGAGGCTGCAGAGGAAGCTGCTCGATCCACCAGACATTTTCGGGCAGTGCGCTAAGACAAACGCAACTCCTCCCTTTTTATATACTCCTCACGCAACTCCATCCAGATCTCACCCAATCGATTTTTACCATCCTTGTTCTCTCCCCATCCCCACACCGTATCTCGCCATGAATCCTCGATGATCTCCCGATCTCCTGATTGCAAAAGCTTTTTGAGTACGTACGGATGCTGCTCTATCTTACAGCGCAAAATATCCTTCATGGTATCACGCTGCTCTTCATCCCAATAGGGCCGCAGTTTTGCGCTATTTGCCTGCATAACCTTTTGTGCATCATGCGCTGACCTTGCCTGTTTTATCTGCTCGACCACAGCCTCTGACATTCCTTTAAACCCAGCAGCCTGAAACGCGTGCTCTGATGTGGGCCACAGGTAGTGATCGTATAGTACTTGGTACGCCGTAAAGTTATCAAATACATTAAATTCTTTGGGATAAAACAATACAGGGTCGGTAGAATTGGGCTGATTCACCCTGTCGAGTGGAATAGAACGGTAAAATTCTTTACTTTGCCTCATACGTCATCTAGATGGGCAGAAGACGCGCTTTTTCATACTATACACGCTCGTGATTACCTGAGGCAACAAGAAGCTACTTAAACGTCATTTTTAGCCTCAAAATTATAGCCTATAACATTGACTTAGCACTCATTTTGTGGTATATTTTGAGCCTACATAAGTTACCAGATAGCGCTCATTGCTGCGCTTTTTTTTGTAATTTACGTACAATTTCGCACATTTACATTTGAAGCATTTATCCTCACTCCTACGCGCTGAGCAGGCGCACAAGCCGAGCACAATCTACTCGTTTTGTGGGCCTGCTTAGTTTAGAGACCATATCTCACCAACGTAAGGAGTAAAAGGATTATGAAAAAGCTTTTGTTACAACGTCTCAGAAATATGAACAACAACCAGTTAATCAACACCGTGTTGTTCGCCATTGGAATTTTGATGGCAATTACGTTCATTCCGTCGATTGGGAAAATCGTGGCATTTCTTGCCATCGGATTTTCGGCGGGAAATTTTTCCCATGATGTCGCCAAGCTCATTGACTGGCTGGATGATAGCGATGAGTATGCTGTGGAAATCCCATGGCGTTACCATTTCATCTATGGATTCGCATTATCCATTGCCGCGGGCATCATAGTGGGTATTATCGGGTCGGCTCTCGTCCCATTCTCACCCACTTTGTACGCGCTGGTCAATCCGAAAATCGTATTTTTCGCCTACGGATTTGCAACTTCCGCGGCAGGATACGCAGTCGCGTGGCGTTCTATACCGAACAAGAAGCGAGGGAAGTAGCCATGACTAGCTCAAGTAGTTCCGATGAAAGCGCCAAATTCTGGGCGAACGTTTTTCTGCTAGTGCTGGGATTGATATTCTATCTCTGGTTCTATGCTGTGAAATTTGAGGGCACAGGCACTATCTCTGGCAAATGGCCCGAGACCTCATGCTCCACCAGCGATGGCGAAACCACTTGTTCAACCAAGTATATCGTGCAATTCGAAGACGGCTCCATCTACGGCGTCTTTTGGAAACCTCAATGGGACCGCATGATCGAAGGCATGAAAATTCAATTTGTCGCTCGCGGGCGAAACATCAACTTTTTCGGCTGGCGTCTCATGCAGCCCGATATCTTCTCATACGAGGTGATTAACGGGCCATAAATGCTTCAATGAAATTCACACACCCTCCGCCTGTTTTCAGGTTATTCCGAAAGGAATTATAAGTGAGGGTGTTTATTTTTTTGCCAAAATCTCCACATACTGCGAGGCAATTTATAAGCATGATATGATATCCCCATGAAAGACTCTCGCTCAACAAAACAAAAAAAATATCGCTTTCATGCTCTTACCTTGAAACTCGATCTTTATGAAACAAGAACATAAAGTAATTATGGTTGGTGAGGGGGAGTTTTCAGTTCACTTACCTCTTGCGAATAAATTAAGAAGTAGAGGTCAAATTGTCTGTCGAACAAATGACGATGTCGACACACTCATCCCTTCACATATGCCTCGTGCATCAGTCACCGTAGTGGGATCGATAGCCAGCCTTTGCGTAGCTCGAGCCGTCAAAAAATGCCTAAGAGCGGGCGCTGAAAGAGTCACAATACCATTAAATAAACTTGACGGGTATACCGGTGAGCATATGTTAAAAGAAAATGCCAAAAATTTAGCATGGGGACTTCATTGTCAAGGTGTAGACATCGAAGATGAGCGTTTAACGGTCAAACCTACTCCAGTGTGGAAAGAGGCTGTATACACACTGGAACATAGACCTTTCTTCACTCCGGTGTCTTCTAAGATAAAGTTTAAACAATAGATGTTTAAAGTAACTAACTTTGTGAGTCGGCAGGGGCTTCCTACAAGAGGACTAGGTATCTTCATACCGTCGCTTCTCGCCCCTCAAATTCAATATATAAAATATGCCACACAAGGTGGCATATTTTATCTAGTGAGTCGGCAGGGGCTCGAACCCTGAACCAATAGCTTAAAAGGCTACTGCTCTACCATTGAGCTACCGACCCAATATTAAATTTTCTGCAGACTTTCTATAACAGAGTTTTCCCCACATTGACACCCCGAGAGTGCTTCTCACTCGCACTGCTCGTGATAGCGGCTACCGACCCTATATTTACTTTTGACAAGCCTAAAGCTAATTATAGCAAAATATGGAGACTTGAACTAGAGAACGTTCATTATTTGATTGGTATTAACACGAGAGGTTGACCGATCCGAAGTATATCACCCTCCAATATTTTGGCGCGTATACCACCGATTTCTGGAGGTAATTTTTCAAATCCCACCTTTCCAGAAACAATTGATGGTACTTTACATGGTGCACATTCCCAATCCCCCTCAAAAATTGCCTCACCAACTCGAAATCGTCTCCCCAAATATTTGTACGCTTCAAATGGTCCAGAAATTCCAACATTGCGACGTGTATCTATGCCTTCAAAACCAGTGTTTCGTAGCGCATCCATTGAAAAAAAAGTTACTTGCCGCACGCGAGTTTTTGCCTTACCGTGCTGTTGAAATTCACCCTTTCGAATATCCAATGAATATCGATCTCCCCGAAGGCCAACGCCAGCAATAGCCTCGACTTCCGAAACTGAAATCATAGGCTCTCTCGCATCAGGGCTTATATACAATCCGGCGATAACTACTTCACCACTCATAAAGCCTATAATATCATACTTATCAAGAGGTTACACTTATTACATGATTCAATGAAATTACTGAATTATGTGACACATCCAACACTATCCCGATCACATCTACCCGCATAGCCTCAGGTAGCATAGGATGAAGCGTTTTGTAGTATTGAGCTGTCTCTACGACCTCTCGTAATTTTCTCGTAGTAACTGACTCCTCTGGAGTACCAAACGAAGTACCCATTCGGGTCTTCACCTCGACAAACACAAGTGTTTCGTCATCCTGTGCCACTATATCTATTTCTCCGTATCGTGCTTTATAATTTCTCTGAAGAATTTTCCAACCTTTTTTTCGAAGATACTTCTCTGCCACATCTTCGCCTATTTTTCCTATGTGCATCTTATGCGCTGAAGACGCATCTCCTATCTCGCTCTTCATACACTTTTATAGTACATTATGTAGCATATATGCCAAAAGCATCACGCATAAATTCTGTAGTCCAACCACGCAACATACTACTACTTCTTATTTTTGTGGTAGCGCTATTTTTCCGCGTCTATAAACTAGGCATTGTTCCTGCGTCGTTTTATGTAGAGGAAATGACAAATACATATGTAGGCAAATTTATCCTCATGCATGGCAAAGACATATTCAATCATTGGGTACCACTCGTATACTTCGATAAATTTGGAGACTATCCACCAGTTCTCCCGCTATACCTTTCGGGTCTGGGAGCGCTTATTTTGGGCACCTCAGAGTTTGCAGGGAGATTCCCCTTAGCACTCATAGGCGCGCTCCTTGTGTTTCCCGTCTACCAGCTCACTTTCCTATTTTTTCAAAAACGCGCTACTGCGCTTTTTGCCGCACTCCTGTGTGCCATTACCCCATGGCATATCGTGCTATCTCGAACCACCGCAGAAGGCGTCGTGGGTCTCACTGTCTATGCATACGCCATTCTCTGGATACTTCAAGGAATACAAAACGGGGATACGAAACACATATACAAAAGTTTTGGATTATTTTTCTTGACCTATTTTCTCTACCCCGGACTTCGTGTGCTTACCCCTCTCACTTTGCTTCCCTTGCCATTTATCTTTACCGCTGTAAAGCCACTGGTAAAAAAAGCACTGATCTACGGTATAGTCGGCTCTTTTGTGCTCACTGCATACATAAGTAGTACCACGTGGGGGCAAGCGAGATTTAAACAGACATCCCTACTTGGTGATCCCATCATGCGTCAAACGATAAAAAGTAGAAGCGAGTCGCTCAGCAACATGTTAGGAGCCAATCAAGTGACAAAGGCTCGTGTATTTCATAACAAATATGTGCTCTATAGTAGAGAATTTGTAAGCCAATACCTGAGTTATTTTTCTCCAAAATACTTATTCTTTGAATCTGGTGGACAATTCCGATACTATAATGTCCCCGATCAAGGGCTATTCTTTTTGGCAGTCATTCCTTTTATCGCTGCAGTTTTACTACTCACTCAAACGCGGCTACTTTCCCGATTTATCATATACACGCTTTTTATACTCGCCGTCTCTCCACTTTCCTCTGCTATCACCACGGATTTTGTTCCGCATGCACACAGATCTATATTTATGATCTTGCCGATCATTCTCCTAGCGAGCGGTGGGTTTCATGTGCTTTGGGATACGAACCGATATAAAAAATTATTTGTGTATGCTTTGCTTGCTCTTATGGCTGTAGAAACGATTTATTTCTGGCATCAATACGCAGAAATTGCCACTTCATTCCAGTCCACATTGCGAAACGATGGGGATCCAGAAGTGGTTAAATATGTAATTATGCATCGCACCGAATACGACCACGTGTATCTAACCAAATTTGATCGCATACCACTCTACTATCTTTTTTATGCAGACAATTTTGACACTAAACTCACCGAGCAATTTGAGGCAGGATTTTCTATAAAAACAGTCGATAATGTCACATTTGTGGACCACAACTGCGCATCATCCATGATTCCTCAAGAGGCATTAAATAAAAAATTGCTAGTCATAGACAATGCTACGTGTGGCGGAAGAGATGGACTCATAGGCCTCGACGCGATAAATAGACACGATGGCACAAGTGCGTATAAAATACTCACAACTCAGAAACCTCAATAACCCTGCACCGTATTGAGCAAATCCAAATGAATAAAGAATCAAAACTATGCGGCAAGTGCCGCATACGCAAGCTCTGTCCAGAAGCACTACAACCTGAAATAGTAAATGAGCACGGTGCCATAAAACCAATCCCTCACTCATCTACGTATCCGTCTGATTACTTTTGTCGCCATTTTATGTGCGAACGAGATGGTGAAGAAGCAGCGGAGACGGCACTTCAAAAAAACACGTTTATCTACGTACGTGCAAGACTGAAGCCTTGGGGGGCTCCTTCTGTGTCGCTTCAGTTAGCTATATTTGGATCAAAAGATAAACCAACACATATCTTGCAGTTACGTGGCATTACCAAAACAGGAAAAGTATATTCACGGGATCAAGAACATGGGACTTTTTATCCAACTGGTCAGAGGCTACGAAGATAAATACACGACCAAACTTCACATATCACACATGAACTATCTGCGGACATCACGAACATATGCGTCATCTGTACGTGACCAACGTAACTGTGCTCGTGTAGCAAAATCTCTATATCTATTTATCAATTGTTCGGACTGACCATGGTCGATTCCCTCAATGCTTTCGATTTTTGGCATAGCCAAGCGACGAATTCCGCTATCTCGATGCGACGCGATGGCAATGGCTTCATCAGCCATAAAATCAGTCCAATAAAACCCTCGAGAAACACGGAAAGAAACACTAGAGCGTGCACCTTGAAGCTGTAGCAAAACTAAATCATCCTTTACATTATCAAAACTTGAGACAGCGCCTTCTTTTTGTTTATACCGTAATATCAAACTCATGACACCTGTAGTCGTAGTTTTCAAACTTTTGCGATCAGTCCCTACAACACACAATGCATCAAGTTTATTTATATCTAAAATCGGAAGCATAGCACGATTTATATATGCACCGAAGTGCGATGACACAATAGGATATCGAGATTTCGCAACTTCGAAGTTCATGAGGTAGGCAATAAATTACTTAGCTGGCTGCTCTTTATATTCGGTGACACGTGTGGCACCTTTTCCAATTTTTGCTCGGAGGTAATACAACTTTGCGCGTCTTGCCACACCTCGTCGTTTTACTTCCATTTTTCGAATCCATGGTGAGATAAGTGGGAAAATTCTTTCGATTCCTACGGCACCTGCTCCAATCTTTCGCACCGTAAACATGGTGTTTTCTGCTACCCCTTTGATTGCGATGATTATTCCTTCAAAGACCTGAATGCGCTCATGTGTCTCTTCTTTTACCTCACGCTTGGCTTTGCCTGAGACTTTTTCTTTTTCGATAAGTTTGTAGTGTACGCGGACCGTATCGCCGACATGAAGTTCGACTTTTGTTTCATTTTCTCCGTCTTTTCCGGTCCAGACAATTGAGTTTGCCATAGGTAAGAGGTCTATTTTACCATCGTTTAGCCTCGCAGACAAGCTGCAACATATTCTACGAACAACGGGTGTGGATGAAGGGGGGTAGAACGGTATTCAGGGTGAAATTGCGTGCCTAAAAAGAACGGGTGGGCACTCTTTGGAAGCTCTACAATTTCTGCTAAATTCTCCACAGCAGATCGTCCCGAAATAACCAACCCTTTGTCCTCTAGCTGTTTGGCGTATTCATCGTTAAATTCGTAGCGATGACGGTGACGCTCTCCAACCATGTGCTTCTTTGGGTCATCGTACCCATTATGTTTAATATAACTTTCATCTGCGAGGGTATTTGGGGTGACCAAACATTCCCATCTCCCAAGCCTCATGGTACCTCCATACGCACGTCGTTCCATTTGATCTTTCTGCGAAGGGATGAGGTGGATGACATGATTTTTGGATTCCGGATTTACCTCCACACTGTTAGCATCGGCTATTCCCCCTACGTGTCTGGCAAACTCCACGACAGCCAATTGCATACCATAGCAAAGGCCGAGATATGGAACCTTATTTTCGCGTGCATATTGTATAGCAGTGATCATGCCTTCCACTCCTCGTGCTCCCCAACCGATGGGTACAATTACCCCCGCTGTCCCTTTGAGCAACTTTTCTACAGATTCACCTTTTTCAATTTTTTCCGAATTCACCCATCTGGTTTTGATCTGCACCCCTTGACTCCAGCCTGCATGATCCAGAGCGTCCATAAGCGCTGCATACGAATCTCTCAACTCATAGTCACCTGTAGCAAAGTATTTACCCACGATAGCGATCTCGACAGTCTTTTTTTTGCTTTCAACAACCCCTGACAAAAAGTTTTTCCATTCGGATAAATCTGCTGGGTGATCTGGAAGTCCAAGACTGGCAAGTAATTTTTGTGCAAATCCTTGCTCTTCGAACGTTACAGGTACGGCATACGGAGTCGATTCATCGGGATTATTTATCACGTGATCCCCATGCACATTACAAAACATGGCCAATCGCTCGCGTCTACGCTTATCTATAGGTTTCATACCACGACATACGATGTAATCTGGCTGTATTCCCATAGATTGCAAAAACTTCACGGATAACTGTGTCGGTTTGGTCTTTGGCTCACCCAAATGCTCTGGGGTAGGTAGATAACTTACGTGCACATGGACAACCTGTGCATTACGACTAATTTTGAGCACGCGAGAGGCTTCATAATAGAGAATATTTTGATATTCACCGGCTGTTCCACCCAGTTCCACTACTACAATGTCTGCTTTATCTTTTTGCGCCGCCTCATCAATGCGTCGGATGATCTCGTCGGTTACATGAGGGATTGCTTCGACATCTTCTCCGTTATATTCAAAATTTCGCTCACGACGGATAACTTCCGAATAGATCTGCCCCATGGTGATGAAATTATGGCGATGTACATTTTTGCCCAAAATCTTTTCGTATGTACCCATGTCCATATCTGCTTCGGTACCGTCATCGCACAAATATGGATCCCCGTGTTCAATTGGGTTTATAAGACCTGAATCAATATTGAGATAATTTTCACATTTTACGGGGGTAACTTTATATCCGCGGGCTTGGAGGAGATAACCGATCGAGGCTGCTGTGACGCCTTTTCCTAAACCTGACAAAACTCCACCAGAAACGAAGATGTACTTCGGCATGGTTTATGATAACGCATAACTGCGTCTGGCGTCAACACGTTAGGCTTTTCTCTTTACGGGTGTGCGTTTTATCTTTTTCTTTTTCTCGAAATGATTTTGGAAGAGTGAATAAAAAATATCTCCTTTGGTGATGATACCTACCACGGTATCATGATCATCTAGAACGGGAAGCTGGGCTAAATTCCTCACTATCATACGAGAGAGTGCCCGCATAATGAGTGTAGAATCCCGAGTGAAGATGACAGTTTTACTCATCAAATCACCAGCTTTTAAGCCCTTCATATCCTCCATTCGAGCTTCCATGGCCTCAAAATCCCCTGCGGTTTCTAAATTTTCCATGACATCCTGATACTTAGGGTACAGAGATTTCAGCAAATCCTCTCGACTAATCAGTCCCACAAGCTTACTTTTGTTATCAACCACAGGGATAGAATGTATGCGTTTTACGAAAATTTTCTTCCAGATGTCTTTAAAAGGGGTGTCGCGGCTTACGGTTACTATGGTCTTGGACATGATTTCTGCGACTAGCATATGGAAATTTTGGTCCTTTGAGAGAGTATACGCGCGATCTAAATTTCTTGTCAATGCCCTAGAAAATATCAGTGCTGTCCGGGGAATGGAGTAGATTTGCGTCGTCGAGCGACTTTTAGTTCAAGCAACGAACGACGAAGAGTGGAAAGAGCCGTGGTGAGCTCCTCACCAGTCACTTTTCGAGCTACCAATGACTTGGCAGACTCCATGGCTTTTTTGATTTCGGCTTCATTTAGCTCTGTGGCATGCACCGCGCGAGATACAAGAATAGTAGCAGTTCCGTCTTGGCGCACCTCCATAAAACCCCCGCCAATCGCCAAGAAAAACTCTTTACCATCCTGCGTGATTTTCACCTCTCCGTCAGAAAGAGAGGTAAAAAGTGGCTCATGCTGAGCCAATACTCCAATCATACCGTCTGGTGTAGCGACAGAAATCTGATCCACATCTTCTGAGAATGCTTTTCGTTCGGGCGTGATGATATCCAAGTGAAATTTCATAAGTCACCCTTACTTTACCTCATCGATCGTTCCAACCATATAAAACGCTTGCTCTGGTTTACTATCATGTTTTCCGGCAAGGATTTCTTTAAATCCTCGAATCGTTTCCTCTATTGGAACGTATTTACCGGGACGGGCCGTAAATGCTTCTGCCACGAACATTGGTTGAGTCAAGAAGCGTTGAATCTTTCGCGCTCGTGACACGGTGAGCTTATCATCTTCTGAAAGCTCCTCCATACCCAAGATCGCGATTATGTCTTGAAGGTCTTTGTATCGCTGGAGCACACGCTGCACTCCACGTGCCACGTTATAGTGATCTTCTCCCACAACAAGTGGATCTAAGATACGTGAACTTGCGGTGAGCGGATCTACTGCGGGATACAGTCCCTGTTCAGATATAGATCTATCCAAAGAGATAGTTGCGTCCAAATGAGAAAATGTCACCACAGGTGCGGGATCAGTATAGTCATCTGCTGGCACGTACACTGCTTGTACTGACGTAATAGATCCTTTTTTGGTAGAGGTGATACGTTCCTGTAATGCTCCCATCTCCTCAGCAAGAGTCGGCTGGTATCCTACGGCAGACGGGATACGTCCCAATAGTGCTGACACTTCGCTTCCTGCTTGTGCAAAACGGAAAATGTTATCGATAAAGAGCAACACATCCTGACCCTCTTCATCGCGGAAATATTCCGCCATGGTAAGTCCGGTCAAAGCAACTCGCAACCTACTCCCTGGAGGTTCGTTCATTTGTCCAAAGACTAGTGCTGTCTTGTCGATGACGCCTGATTCTGTCATTTCTTTCCACAAATCATTTCCTTCTCGAGACCTCTCTCCTACTCCTGCAAACACAGAGACACCACCGTGTACTTCAGCTATGTTGTGAATAAACTCTTGGATCAAGACAGTTTTTCCAAGTCCTGCCCCCCCAAACAATCCGACCTTTCCTCCTTTTACAACAGGAGCTACTAAATCGATAACTTTGATCCCTGTCTCAAGCATTTCTCGTTTGGTGCTTTGTTCTTTAAGTGGTGGGGCTTCGCGGTGAATTGGACTCACGCGCACGGACCCGAGTGCCGGACCTTCATCAATAGGTTCTCCCACGACGTTAAAGATACGACCCAAAGTTTTTTTACCGACTGGCACAGAGATTGGTGCTCCAGTTGGCGTAACTTCTTGTCCACGACTTAATCCGTCGGTAGGACCGAGAGCGATTGTACGGACACGGTTATCGCCCAGATGCTGTTCTACTTCGAGAATCAAAAGCTTGGAGTCAGTAAAGTTGGTTGCGACAGTCAATGCTTCATACAGTGCCGGCACAAATCCATCAGGAAACTGTACATCGATAACCACACCAAGTACTTGCACGATTGTACCTGTTACTTGTTTTGCCTTCATTTCTTTTGCTTTCGCCATAAGATTCTCCTTTTTTTAAACTTCAACGGCAAGTCGCGCCGTCACCATATCGGTTATTTCGTAGGTGATTTTTTCTTGACGCGCCTTGTTGTATACCAATGTAAGTTCTTGCTGCAAATTTTTTGCGTTATCGGTAGCATTATGCATCGCGATCATTTGTGCAGAATATTCGCTTGCTCGTGCTTGAAGCACTGCATCTCGAATTTGATTTTCTATATAGTGTGGGAGCAGTGCGTCAAACACTTCTTCTACAGATGGTTCTATGACAAAATCATACGCTTTTTCTTCAGAAACCTCGACGGCTTGAGGTTCGAGTGATAAAGGAAGCACGGCTTTTTTTCGCGGATTCTGCTTCACTACTGATAAAAATTCATTAGACACCACATCTACACCATCGTACTGACCCGATATAAATTCTCGAGTCAATACATCGACAATTGCAGGCACGGTGTTTTCCCATACCAGCGCTTCCGAAAAATCAGCTTTCACGGTTTTTCCGAGTCTTGTGACAAAATCAGCGCCTTTTTTCCCAAGTGTAATCACATCATGAGATTTAAAGTCTGGATATTGCTGTAGCACATATCGAAAAAGATTCGTGTTGAGGCCTCCGCACAGTCCTTTGTTCGTGGAAATAAGCAGCACAAGTCGTTTGCCAGCAGGTGCTGGAGTCATAAGTAGCGGATGACTACGGTAATCCGTACGACGACTTAACCGCATAACCATTTCATAAATTTTACCTGCGTATAGTTTACCCGCAAGCGCTGCCACTTGGGCTTTTTTCATCTTTGCGGCTGCGACAAGTTCCATCGCTTTTGTAATTTGTGCGATGTTTTTCGATGTTTTAATGCGACCTTTGATGAGCCGGATGTTTGCCATAACAATTTTCTTATTTGAACGACTTTTTGAAATCTTTCACAGCGTTTTCTAATTCTTTTTCTACTTCTGGAGAAAGTACTTTTTCTTTGGCTATAGCAGCAAGCGCTTTTTTGTGCCTGTTTCCAAGGAGTGATAAGAATTGTTTTTCAAATTCCATAACTTTGGTTACTGGCACATCATCGAGATACCCGTTTGCTCCTGCCCACATGATCGCGACTTGTTCAGACACAGAAAGTGGCTGATACTGACCTTGCTTCAGAAGCTCCATCATGCGACTACCGCGCTCGATTTGTTTCTTGGTTGTTTCATCTACATCTGCTGCAAACTGCGCAAAAGCAGCCAAATCTCGATATTGAGCCAAATCCAAGCGGAGATTTCCAGCCACTTTTTTCATAGCTTTAATTTGTGCGGATCCTCCTACACGAGACACAGAAAGTCCTACGTTTATAGCGGGGCGTTGCCCTGCATTAAACAAATCTGATTCCAAATATAACTGTCCATCAGTGATAGAGATAACATTTGTAGGAATATATGCTGACATGTCTGACGCTTGGGTCTCGATAATCGGAAGCGCAGTCATAGAGCCACCACCCTTAGCCGCTGATAATCGACACGCTCGTTCAAGCAGTCTACTGTGGAGATAAAACACATCTCCCGGATACGCCTCTCGACCAGATGGGCGACGCAAGGTCAATGAAATTTGTCGATAACTCCACGCATGCTTGGATAAATCATCAAAGATAACCAATACGTCTTTTCCTTTATCCATAAAGTACTCACCGATTGCACTCCCCGCATACGGGGCCAAATATTGGAATGTGACAGGGTCACTAGCGCTGGCAGAAACGACGATCGTATGCTCCATCGCGCCATGTTTCTCAAGATCGGCAATCACTTGTGCAATACGAGCTGTTTTTTGCCCAATAGCTACGTATATACAGATAACATCTTGATCTTTTTGGTTTATGATGGTATCGACTGCGATAGCTGTTTTACCAGTATTTCTGTCTCCAATAATAAGTTCGCGTTGTCCACGTCCAATCGGAATCATGGCATCCACAGCTTTTATTCCTGTTTGAAGTGGTGTATTTACTGCCTGACGATGCACAACACCAGAAGCAATTTTTTCGAGCGGATATCTTTTTTTGGTAGAAATTGCTGCTTTTCCGTCAATTGGTTGACCCAAAGGGTTTACTACACGCCCTAAAAACCCCTCGCCGACTGGGATAGAAAGTAGCTCGCCTGTTCCTTTTACTTCATCACCTTCTTTTATCGATAGATAATCACCGAGTACGATGATACCCACAGATTCTTCTTCGAGGTTAATAGCTACGCCCGCTGAACCATTTGGAAACTCTACAAGCTCCAAATATGCTACATGCGGCAGCCCTGACACTTTCGCCACTCCATCAGCGATAGAAACCACATAGCCTACGCGACGAGCAGATACATTTGGCTCGAAATTTTCTAATTTTTTTATTAATTCTTTTGCTATGAGTGATGAGACATCTGATTTCATATCTGTTCCTTCTGTTATGACAAAATGGCGGCCATTTGTTCAAGCTGACCGCGAAAACTCGTATCGACAACCCAATCCGCCATTTGGATACGGATACCCGCAACCAAATCAGTATTGAGCCGTGAATCTACTGCGACATCATGTCCGACAACTCGTGACAACAATCGAGCGATAGCAAGCTCTTCTCCCGCAGTTAGTCTCACTGGACTTTCGACGGTAGCTTGTCGCTCTTTGCGTGCATTCGAACTCATTTTATTGAGCAACGTCTGCACGCGAGGAACCCCATGGACCTCCTTGCCGTCACGGCGCAAATAATCCATGATTCCTGTCACAAAGCCTTTTGCATCTTTTGTCGTTGTTTTCATAACACTTCGTTGTAAATTTTATACCCGATTTTTATGATCGGCTGCCCATTTCTCCAAATCCTTTACTCTGGTTGTAATCACCGCATGCTGTTCTTTAGCGGTCAACACAGATGCAAGCAGTCGCTTTGCCATAATAACGGCAAGCTCAACTGATTGTTTTTGTAAGGACTCCTGCGCTTCTTTTTTTAGCTCTGTTACCTCTTCTTTGCCCCGAGCCACAACCGCTGCGGCTTGTTCATGCGCCTTTGCGACTAACTCTTTTTCGACCTCTTTTGCTTGTTTTTTGGCCGTCTCAATGATGGCAAGCGCCTCTTCACGCGCTTTGGCCATAGCCTTCTCTTCCCGTACCTTCATTTTCTCTTCCTCTTCTTTCATTTTGGTCGTCAGAGCGAGACCTTCTTCGATCTCTTTTTTTCGCTTGGCAAGCATGGCAAGAATTGGCTTGTACAAAAGCTTATTGAGAAGCACGAGAACGATAAAAAAATTTACGGCTTGTGCTACTAATAATGTTGGTTCTATACCTAATTTTTCCATGACTATCTTTCCTCACACGTGATACAGGTACAATATTTGTTTGCCTGCAATCACGTGTGAATAATATTAAACAAATTTTATCATCAAACCGATAACGAGCGAGTAAATAGCGATTGCCTCTGCAAACGCGACTCCCAAAATCATACTTGTTCGGATTTCGTTTGCTGCTTCAGGATTTCTCCCTATAGCTTCCAATGCTTTACCCACGAGTAAACCTATTGCCAATGCTGGCATACCACCACCAATTGACACTGTTAAACCGGTCATAACTAAACGTACTGATGCTTCATCCATGCGAACTCACCCCCCCTCCATGCTCTTCTTCGCCGTGTTCTACGGCGAGCTTGAAAAATGCTGCAGTCAACATAGAAAACACGAGTGCTTGTATAAGTCCTACAAAAAGCTCCATGAGAAGGAAGGGTAATGGAACCAAAAATGGCATCAAAAACGCCATGACGGCAAGCAACACTTCTCCTGCAAAAATGTTTCCAAACAAACGAAAAGCAAAAGAAACAATTTTCGACACATCAGAAGCAATCTCAAGAATACCAACGCTAAACATAATTGGATCTTTGAAGTTCAAAAATCGAGTGGAGTAATGTGCGCCGACATTTTTAAACCCGTAGTATTGCATGGCAATAACAGACACAAGTGCCAAAGCTATGGTTGCATTCAAGTCTGCCATAGGACCGCGGAATAATGGCAAAAATGCGTGCTCATGATGGAAACCTATGGTACCAACTCCCGGAAGAAGCCCAATCCAGTTGGAAATCAAAATAAAAATAAACAACGAAGCGATGAGAGGAAAAAATTGGGCTACATTCTTACCAACCACCGAGGTAAAGAATTCATACAATCCACCAACGGCTACCTCTGCGATAGATTGAAGATTCCCCGGAACTTTGGATAATTTTCTGGTGGCTAGCACGGAAAAAATTACCAATATTGCCATAACTACCCATGTAGTCAGTAATGAATTGGTAACAGGAAGCGGGCCAATAGACCCAATCTTTTCAGCTGCTAATGATATTTCTAACATGAATAAATTCTTTCTGACATTATGCGCGAATCAAATCCCGTATTCTTTTGCCTACGGTTATGACAGAAACGACAAGCCCAAGAAATAAAAATACTAGGGCAGCCCATGGTCTTGTCCCTAGATATGCATCCAGTTTTGATCCAATATATAAGGAAATCAACAGTGGAATAGCAAAACTAAATCCTATATCCCCTGCTCCTCCCAAATACATAAGTATCGGTACTCGTCGAGTCTTTTTCGCTGGTAATGTGCGTGGGGTTATACGAGTTTTTGTTTTATCAAACACTAAATCGTACCGTTCCCCCATGTGTTTCCTTTAAATAATTATCGTAATTGTATCTCGCCTTTTATCTCTTCGTCAACGACAAACTCTGGTTGTCTCTATCAGGCAGCAGATGAAAGAATTCGAGCTTCATCGGCAAGCATGGTAACTCGATCTTCTTTCTCGTCTACCTTCCCGCCTATCATAACAACACTATCCCGTACCCACATATGCGCCGATTTGGCGTACATTTTCGGGAAAATTACGACTTCCATAGACCCCGTCAAATCTTCCAAACGGATAAACGCCATCTCAGCGCCTGAGCTTTTGGTCACTATTTTTTTTACTTGTGTCACGGTTCCCAGAATCGAAACATGATCGCCCACTCGCTCACGGGTAACTTCGACCACAGGCACGATCTTTCCGGCTGTATCGGTAAATGTAGCCATAACTCGCTCAAGCGGATGTGCAGTCAGATAAAACCCAAGAAGCTCTTTTTCGAAAGACAACAATTCTTGTTCACTCAGTTCCGTAACAGCAGGGAGTGTTTCTTTCGGTTTATCTTCTGTTTTTCCTACATCAAATAATCCAGTTTGCCCAGCTGCGTGTGCTTTACGCACGCGATGAGCATTTTCCAAAAATGCTTCGATAGCAGCCAAAAGCGCAGACCGCGATCCAAATGCATCCATAGCACCTGCTTTTATAAGACTTTCCAATGTTTTTTTGTTTACCTTAGACACATCGACTCGCGCTAAAAAGTCCGATAATCCGTGATATATACCATCTGAGATGCGCGCGGCGAGTATACTTTGTATAGCCGCCTCACCCACGTTTTTGATAGCAGAGAGTCCAAATCGAATATTGCCACTCTCTATAGAAAATTCTATATCTGATTTATTTATATCGGGAGGTAGCAGTGTCAATCCTGTACGTTTGCACTCTGCCACAATCATGGCTATTTTTTCATTTCTCGTGTCTCCTGTGTTTGCTCGTGATTCAGCAGTAAGCACTGCAGTCATATATTCGACAGGGTAATTCGCTTTGAGATACGCAGTTTGATAGGCTATCACGGCATAACACGCTGCGTGTGCTTTGTTAAATCCGTAGCCAGCAAATGGCTCAATAAGGTGAAAGATTTCTTCTGCTTTGGCCCGTGATAAACCGTTCTTCACGCATCCATCGGTAAATTTTTCCTGCTGTTTTTTCATCTCCGAGGCGATCTTTTTTCCTACTGCCTTTCGCAGCTTATCTGCGTCTCCCCAAGAATACCCAGCGAGCGTTATCGCAGTAAGCAGCACGTCATCTTGGTAACAGATAAGTCCGTAGGATTCTTTCAATACATCTTTTAAACGGGGGTCAGGATAGGTGATACTCTTTGGATCGTTTTTGTGGCGAATAAACTCAGGGATCACTTGCATAGGTCCCGGACGAAATAGCGCAACCATGGCCATAAGATCAAAAATTGTTGTAGGCTTCAGATCTTTGATGTATCGACGCATCCCTGCAGACTCTAACTGAAACACGCCTGTGGTCTCCCCATCGGAAAGCATTTGGTATGTTTTTTTATCTGTATAGGCAATCGCATAGAGATCTATAACTTTGTTTTGCGTCTTTTTGATAAACGCCAAAGCCTGAGACATGATGGTTAAGTTCCGCAAGCCTAAAAAGTCCATTTTCAATAATCCCACTCCATCTTCTCCCACGGTGTACATATCATATTGGGTAATCACACGATCACCCTTTGATTCTCTCTGAAGAGGTGTGTATTCAACGAGTGGTTTATCTGCAATGACGACTCCAGCCGCATGCACAGATGCGTGGCGCGCTACGCCTTCAAGTTTTCTCGCTACGTCCAGAAGCCTTTTGGTCTCTACTTCTGTCCGATACGCAGTAGCCAAATCGGGAGATATATCAAGCGCTTTGTCTATCGACATAGAAGCGCCTTGTTGCCCTGGGGGAATCAATTTTGATATTCGATCTGGACCCGAATACGGCATCCCCAATGCCCGCCCTGCATCACGCACAGCACCCCGAGCCTCCATGGTACCAAATGTGATAATCTGAGCCACTTTATCATCACCATATCGCTTGGTAACATAGGCGATCACTTCATCACGACGATCGTCCGCAAAATCTAGGTCTATATCAGGAGGGCTAGGGCGTTCTGGATTGAGAAACCGCTCAAACGGAAGTTTGAAATATAAGGGATCAATACCAGTGATGTTTAGGATATAAGAAATAATCGACCCAGCAGCCGATCCGCGCCCAGGACCGACTCCTATACCGTTGTCTTTGGCCCAGTTTATAAAATCCTGCACGATCAAAAAATACGTAGGATATCCTTTTTTATTTATAATCCCCAGCTCATACTCTATACGCTCTTTGATTTCTGACGTCACAGTGGGGTATCGCTTCGAAACTCGCTCATATACCATTTTTTCTAGAAAGGTTGCTGGTTTTTCGCCTTCTGGAATTGGGAAATGAGGCAATACCCATTTTCCGACGGAAAGATCTAAATTACACATATCGGCGATTTTCACCGTGTTGGATATCGCTTCAGGATACTGAGCAAAAAGCTCTGTCATCTCTTCGCTACTTCGCATATAAAAATCTGGCGAATCCATCATGGATAGCGGTCGATTCTTTTCCACGATTGTGCGTTGAGTCTGCACGCATAACAATATCTCTTGAGCCTCAGCATCGTCAGGGTTTACATAATGCACGTCATTGGTCGCGACCAATGGAATACCACACTTTCTGGAAAGTGCTACGATTTTTTCATTGAGTGCTTCGACCTGTGGAATTTTTACATGTTTTTGAATTTCTAAATAATAATGATCTTTTCCAAACACCTCGGAATATTCTTTCGCGACTCTTTCTGCTTCGCTATCAAGGTTAGCCAACAAAAGCTGCGCAATTTGCCCCTGAATACATGCCGAAAGACAAATAATACCTTCGTGATGTTCTTTAAGGAGGTCCCAATCTATACGCGGTTTGTAATAAAACCCGTCTAAATGCGCAAATGTCACAAGCTTCATCAAATTTCTATACCCCGTATTGTTTTCTGCCAAAAGCACCAAATGATATGGATCAGTATCAATCTTGCCTTCCTTGTCGTGACGACTACGTTTGGCCATGTAGGTCTCAACGCCAATAATTGGTTTTATGCCTGCAGCTTTGGCTTTAAGATAATACTTGAAACTGCCATACATCGCGCCATGATCGGTGAGGGCGAGGCTTTTCATGCCAAGTGCTTTGGCACGATTAATCAAAAAATCTAACTTTCCCAGACCATCAAGGAGAGAAAACTCGCTATGAACATGAAGGTGTACGAAATCTGCCATAAATTTTATACTAATCGTGATCGCAATAGCTTGATAATAATAGCAGTGTCGACTTTTGGCAGAAGACCTCGACACTTACCCATAAGAAACATAATAACTGGTTCTTTCCCTGCTTTGTAGTCTGCTACAGCTTTAGGATTATCTAGAAGCACTGCATCTATGACCTTGTATACATCCTCGTCGGATATAGCAACTACTTTTTTTGCGATAACAAGAGACTCTACAAGTTGTGCGGGCACTATCTCATCTATATTTACTTTTTTATTTATCAACCAATTTGCAAGGTCTTTTGCGGTGAGCGGCTCTTTGGTTGCGATAAGCACTCGAAGTCCCTCCTCGTAATACTCAGCCAATGCTCGACTCTCAGTCAAAATCGCTGCGTCTACTTCTGGTAGTAAAAATTCTTTTATAAAACGCTTTCGCTTTACCTCGGGCAATTCTGGGATCGCCCTACCGATCGTTGTAATTTGCTCTTTAGTAAACCGCAATGGAGGAATATCTGGCTCAGGAAAATATCGATAATCGGCAGCTTCTTCTTTTATGCGTTGCGAAACCGTACCATTTTTCCCTTCATCCCATCCACGTGTTTCTTGGACAGGAATTTTTCCACTTTCCAAAATCACTTGATGACGTGCCACTTCAAAATCTATAGCTGCAGCGGCAAATCGAAATGAATTAATATTTTTTACTTCCACTTTGTATTCTGGTAATTTTTTCTCACCAGATTTTCGTATAGAGATATTTGGCTCAAGTCTCATAGAACCTTTTTCCATATCGGCGTCGGAAATCCCTAGATATCGCACGATTTGATGCAATTTTTTCAAAAATTCTTTGGCTTGCTCGCTACTATGGATGTCGGGTTCTGTAACAATCTCAACCAACGGAACACCTGAGCGGTTGAAGTCTACAAGGGTCACCCGTTTGCCATCGACCGTAGCATGCTGCAGCTTGCCTGTATCTTCCTCCAGATGCACGCGACGAATACGGACGTCGCCAAATGACGTAGAGATTTTTCCTCCGGTACAGAATGGTTGGTCATATTGAGATATCTGATACCCTTTAGGCAAATCAGGATAGAAATAATGCTTTCGATCAAATTTAGAAAACTCCGCTATGTCAGATCCTATCGCCAATCCCAGCATAATCGTCCACTCAATCGCTTTTTTATTCGGGATAGGGAGCGCTCCAGGAAGTCCTAAACACACAGGACATGTTCCTGTGTTTGGCTTTTTGCCAAAATGGTCCGCAGGACAACCACAAAACATGCCGCTTCGGGTTGCGAGCTCTACATGTATCTCCATCCCGATAACTGGTTCGTAGGTATTCATAATTATTTAGACAGCAACAACGGCTGCATTGCATGCCAACCGGTTTTTCCCTGATATGCAGCGCCCATCCCAAGTAGTACATCTTCACTAAACATCTTGCCAACCAACTGCATGCCGATAGGGAGCCCTGATGCACTAAACCCGCAAGGCAATGACAACGATGGAAGTCCGACGATACTTACAGTAACGGTATACAAATCCGCCATCATGTTTTTGAGCGGGTCATTAACGAGCTCTCCAAATTTGGTCGGCATCATGGGGGTCACTGGAGATAGAATTGCATCGTATTTGGTAAGCATCGCTGTATATTCTTTGATAAATAGTGACCGAACTTTTTGAGCCTTTTTGTAATACGCGTCATAGTATCCACTCGATAACGCATATGTGCCCGTCATAATGCGACGTTTGGATTCTTTGGTAAACAACTCTCTACTCCCGCCAAATCGTACTCCATCATATCTGCTCAAATTCGAACTGGTTTCAGAAGGAGCGAGAATGTAATACACAGGTACACCATATTCTAAGAGAGGCAATGATACTTCCTCAACAATTGCACCCAGACTGATAAATTCATCACGAGCCTTCAGTATGGCATCGCGTATCTCTGGATCAAGCGCTTCGCCATAAAATTCTTTTGGAAATGCAATTTTTTTACCTTTTACACCACCAGCTAATGCTTTAGCGTACTCTGGCACGATGTGAGGTGAAGTAGTTGCGTCGTAGGGATCAAGACCAGCTACAGCTTGCAAAATGTGTGCACAGTCTTCTGCAGTCTTGGCTGTCGGACCCATGGTGTCCAAAGATGACGCATATGCAATAGCGCCATAGCGAGATACGCGACCATATGTCACCTTGAGTGCGGTGATGTTGTTCCATGCTGCGGGATTCCTTATAGAGCCACCTGTGTCTTCCCCCATACCAAACACACAAAATCGCGATGCGATAGCAGCTGCAGGCCCTCCGCCGCTTCCCCCTGCAGATCGCGTGCTATCCCATGGATTTTGCGTGATTGGAAAATCGGTATTTTCAGTACTTGCTCCATGTCCCCATGCATCCATATTCATCTTCCCGATCAAAATTGCACCAGCGCTTTCTAAACGAGAATGCACGGTAGAACTATATGTCGGGATAAAGTCGCTCAACATCTTGCTTGCTGCGGTAGTCCTGACTCCTCGCGTCAGGTATGCATCCTTCATAACATAAGGAATTCCCAAAAGTGGCGACGCAGCGGAGTCTAAACGCGCTTCTAATGCATAGGCACGTTTGAGCGCTTCTGATCTGTCTACGAGTGTTATAAACGCACGAACCGAGTGATCAAACTGTTCGATGCGATCGTAACACTCAGATACAAGTTCTGCGATAGAAAGTTCTTTCGATCTAATTTTTTTGGCAAGTTCGCTAATTGGTAAATCTATATACATAATTATTTTTCATCTAGCACTGCATCCACGACAAAAAATCCGTTATACGTGCGCTTGGCATTTGCCAATGCTTCTTCTTGGGTAAACATTCGCGTGGTGTCTATCTCATCTTCACGTAATACATTTTCAAGCCCAGTGACTTGCGATGTTTCCACAACCCCTTCTGTAGAAACTGCAGAAAGCTGCGATACATATGTAACCGTCACACCAACCTCCCCCACCAACTCCTTTGCTTGGTCTTCGGATAGTGGTATATGCGCTAAGCGAGCAATACGATCAATGTCTAAAACAGAAAGAGTCGCTGTAGACGAAGATGTGTTAATTATTTTTTTTATACCACTCATGAGATGATTATAACGCGGACAGAAGGCATTGAACATACATTAGTCACCCGTCGTATGTTTATGGATGATACAAATCATGTTCAGGAAAAAATTTTGTATCGTACACTACATCGTCGCCTCCTATCAGATGTACGCCGAGTGACGAAGACACGACTGCTCCCGCATATCTACCAGTAGGCACATCTGCTCTTCTCGTCCATGTGTTAGACATCGGATCATATGCAAATGTATATTTTGATACCGCCCACTTTTGCTGACCACCCACCACGTACAATTGTCCGGCATATTCGACAGCATCCATGCCACTAAGTGGTATAGGAAGAGAGGCTTTTTCTGACCAACTATTTTTTTTAGGATCATATGCATACACCGTACTCAATGGTTTGAGCCAATGTTCAGTCAGTCCTCCGATGGCATATATAGTTCCACCTACCACAGCACTCGCCAAATGCTCACGAGGAGTAGGAAGCGATGCTATCTCTGACCACATATCTTTCTGAGGATCATATACATATGCATCTTTGTATCCTGTTGCGTGCTCAGATCCACCAAACACATAAAGCTTCCCATCCAAACTCACGACTCCCAACGCCGCCCTCCTGCTGGGTAAGTCTTTTTTTTGCGTCCACGTATTTGTCTTGGGTGAGTAAGAAAAAACCGCGCGAGTAGCGTTTGTGTAAAAACTATTGCCCCCTACGACATACAACTCGTCTCCAAGTGTTACGACTCCGGGGTGATGTACCGGCTGCGGAATATCTGCAGCAGTCGTCCATGTTTTTTTGGATATACTATACACATCAACTCTCCTTGATGGTGCGTACACTGTGGGGAGAAACTGTCCGCCCACTACATAAATATTATCTCCAATTCTATCGGCACCAAACTCATAACGATCCGTAGGAAGTCGAGGAAGACGCTTCCATGTACCAGCGGGTTTGGTGATTGGCATATGCAGCTCTGGCATACGACGATCTGGCTTCACCTGTAGATCGTGTATGAAGTACCAAACACCCAACGGGATCAGTAACACTGACAATATTATATTAATAAAAAACTGTATCATGATAATGACACGACCAATGTGTGAAGCGTCGTGTATACTATAGCACATGATTTGGGAACTCATCGTCATCGCACTATCAAGCTTTACCCCTCTTTTGTGGTTGAATGCACAGGAGGTGATTTTGGGAAATGACTCGGGCGGACGTATTGATGCAATCCAACACATAGTGAATCTTTTTTACTCTTGGAATCCCACGCTTTCATTCGGATATAACTGGTCTGTAAACAAGGGCCTTCTTATGGTCAAAATGCCAGAAATTCTTTTTCACACTCTTACCGGATCGCTACACAGTGGACAACAACTCATGTTCGTCTTTTGGTTTTTCCTAATAGGCGCGAGTATGTTTTTTGCTTTACGTTCGCTTTATCCCTCATCCAAATTCTGGGCACTCCGTCTCTGGTGCAGTCTCCTTTGGATGTACAATTTTTACATCCTTCAGGGATGGATAAATATAGACCGCTCAAAATTTTCACTCTTTTGCGCACTCCCACTATTGTTTTCCCTTGTCACCCGCGTCTCGCAGGGCAACATTTCTGGTATACGAGCGGCCATGCTGGCAGCATTGATACTTTTCTTTTTTAATGGCGGTGGCTCTGTGCCACTTTTTGGCGCACTCATCATTACACTGGGCACAACAATTGTTACACTATTCTGGATACAGAAAAACACGCGTATTCGAGGTCAACTAATTCTCTTTGTTTTTACAACCCTTATCCTTTCGGTACTTACCAACGCGTGGTGGATACTTCCACTGGCGCATACAACCATAACTGGGTATACCGCACAACTTAGTGCTCACGGAGGGACCGCGGGGATACTTGCGTGGGAAGCGACAGTCTCGACTAGCACAAGTTATTTCAACCTTCTCAGGCTACAAGGTGTTCCGGGCTTACTCGGCGAAACCAACTTCTTGGGGAAACTCGCAAGTTTTATTCCGATAACACTCATCGCACTCTTGTTGCTTGACTGGAAGCATGTTTCTAAAAACCACAAAAAGTCAGAGATTGTTTTACCTCTTTTACTCCTAATTCCTATTGGGCTTATTTTTGCAGCAGGCACACATCCCCCACTCGGATTTATCTATCGTTTTATGATCGAGCATATCCCCGGATTTGCAATATTTCGATCTTCATTTTTCAAATTTGCACCAGCTCTTTGGTTTCCTATCATTGTACTTTCTGGGATTTCTTTTCAGCATTTACTTTTTCGAATACAAAATAAGAAACTTCGATTATTCCTTGCATGCATACTACTCATTGGTATTTTCCCGTATCACTCCAAATATTTTGACTCAAAATTTTTCGCGTTCGCGCCTCAGTTTAGCACCAAAGTCATTGTCCCAGAATATGTGCCCCAGATGCTTGCCAGCATAAAATCAAAAACAGCACAAACAGATCGCATACTACTGTTGCCACCGCTCGATAACAAATTTCTCTCTAATTCATACACATGGGGATATTGGAGCATCGCGCTGCTTCCTAATTTTGGCGCAGCTAGAAGCATAGTAGCCAATGAAAAAAACGCACCGATGCTTATATCAGACATATATCGTGCCTTTGAGACTGGCGATACACAAAAAATCACTGCACTCGCACGCATCACTGGCATCACACATGTACTATGGCAAGACGATATCCGCTACACAGACGGGGTTACGACATCAATGCATTTTGCTCCATACCTAAACACACTGTTATCCCTTCCGGACACACAACATGTAGCAACACATGGTGCGTGGCGACTCTACAAGGTGGCACAATCAACTGCGCATCAAGTGCAGACTTTTTCAACTGTTGATATATTTACTTCACTTCAACCAAGTATTGCCGACATCGGACAAAATCCACAAAATAGCGTAATTATTTCGCACGATCAACCCCCTCTACCAATCACAAGAGAAATTATAGAAGCCACATGTCACGGATGCGATCCATATGAACGTGAATCTATAAAAAACTTGTCTCTGCCAAATCTAAAAATATTTCCAGATTTTCCTCTATACCAGCTCGTAATTGCAAAAGAAAATAGAACAAGTCAAGCCATGCGACAAAACAGAGCAAGTATGGTAGATCTTCATATTGGCTTTATGGGAAAACGTATTGCAGAGCTCGCATATTTAACAAGCTCATCGTCAAAAAATTACGCACATATAGAAGACACCACAAGCCGTTTACTCGATAATGTTGGCGCGATAGCTGATCTTGTCACAGAGTTGTCAGGACAAACACAAATCAATTATGCAAACCGTGCTTGGGATTTTCTGACATTTTACCAAAATCAGTTAGCGTCGCTTGCTTTATCTCAATCTATAAGCGAACCCATACAAAATAAGCTTAAACAAACGTATGCTACGCTCGACGCTTTTCGATATACAGCCGAACCGAATACGCTACGATACACGTTCGCATTGCCTCGTACCGATTCATATATGCTTCACTTGGAATACAGACCTGCTGATTCTACACTTCTTATAAATGGTCATGAGCATGACACAACATATCCAATTTTACTCAGCGCGGGAGTCCAAAAGGTAACGCTTATTTTATCTGATAACACAATTCAAGAGGAACCACCGAGACTGTATAGCATTTCATCAAAAAATATAGAGACGCATACAGCGCCGCGCATCGTATACCACCGTACATCGCCTACTTCAATTGAAGGAGAGGTCTCAGCATCAAGTGAACCGTATATAATCACTTTTGGTGATGCGTTCGACGAAGGATGGACAATAGAGACAACCCCGAATACCACAACGCGCCATATACAAGTAAACGGCTATGCAAACGGTTGGATAGTGCCAAGTGGACCTGCTCGGTCTATCCGCATCATATATTGGCCACAAAATCTCACGATAATCGGCATCATGGTAAGCGGAATATCTGTCGTATTTTTACCATGGCAACTTGGGTATATACATCTTCTTCTTGATCGAATCAAAAAAAATCGATATCGTAGTAATATATGACAAAGTATCGATTAGCCGTACAAGAAATGCTCGACGATAACAAAGAGCTATTTGACTCATTCACCTTGGTACACGATGCCTACGTGTTAAATCCTGAAATGAATAAACAAAAATTTAACGCTATAGGAAGCGAAGTCATGGATATCATCCGTGACTATGAACGCAAACTTTGTGCGAAAATGGGTGCAGGCCAATACAGCAAATTCTCCATGAATCTCTCAGAAAAATTTATGGAGGAAATTCAAAAAATCTTCTCAAAAATCATGTTTATTGGCATTGAATAATTTCCTCTTGCTCTCTGGCACGCACCTCTTGTACAGTATCGTAAACTGCTCGTCCTATGAGAAAAGGTCGTAAACCAGAAGCCGTAGAAGATTACGAGCGATCCGTGCTAGATGAGGTACGAGCGGAAGCATCCACCCAACACGATGCTATTCGCAAACTTCGAATTGTCTCATTCGAATCTCATTCCAATGGAAAAGGGAGAAAAAAACGTCGAGGCCGTGAGGTGCATTTTCTCATCGACGAAAGTGCTGCCGGAGGCAAAGTAACCTACCAAATTAAAAGCGGTGAAATTCGCTCTCGCAAAAATCGTCGCGGACTACAGCCAGATCAACTTGCTATGGAGGTCTTGGCACATCTCCCACTAGAGATGAGAACTGTAGATACATTACTTGAGCGCCTCGAAAACATCCGACGCAAACTGGGGTGAGGCGGGGTCTCTACTTCTGATGAGCGCGCAATGCAGACTTAATTTTTTTTACTGATTCTGTGGGTTTATGCGGATCAAACACTTCTCCATGCCAACCTCGGGCACGAGCTGCATCTACGTTGTGCTCTAAATCATCGATAAAAAACAATTCATCTGCAGATACGCCTGCCAGTTTTTCTGCGATTTCGTATATCTTAGGATCAGGCTTCACCACATTGTACTGAGCGGATTCTACTATAGTGTGCCACGCTACATTGGGGATTTTCTTTTTAGCAAATAAAGCGTCTATGACCCCAAACTCTGCATTCGAAAGAATGCCAAGTTTGTAATCTACTGCCAACTCTTCTATGAGAAGATGCGTCTCTTCGTAAAAGCCCTGTGCGTCAGTCAGCACGCTCACAAAATCATTGGACAGATGAGGAGCATTAAATTGATCTTTGAGCAATTTCATATACGCCACGCTATCCATGGCCCCTTCACACGCCTTTTTCCAATTTACGGAAAAAAAGTCAGAAATTTGCTCAGGCGTCGAGCCAGCCATTTTTGCGATTTCTTTATGTGCTTTATGGTTATCTATAACCACTCCACCCAAATCAAAATATATAAATTTGATCATATAATCCCAAGTCGCTTAGCTACAGCCTGTTGGGCGTTTTGCGCCAGCGCATCATCAATAGGCTTGAGCATATCGCTCTTCCCATATTTTTTTTCTATAGCTTTTTGGATGAGCCAATCTGCTATATGTGGATTTTTTGGTAACAGTGGGCCATGAAAATAACTACCGATAGCATTCTTATATGTGGCACCCTCGTATCCATCGCTACCATTGTTTCCGCCACCTATTACAACTTTTGCAAATGGCTTCATTTTGGTGCCTAAATGAGTGTATCCTCCATGATTTTCAAAACCTACGATCTTCTGTCCACGTAATTCGTATGGATCGATAATTTCTGCAACCACATTCCCAATTAGGCGCTTTGCGTGATCACCTAAGTGTTCTGTGTAGAGATCAAAAATCCCAGCACCAACGATGTTTTCGCCTTGATACGGTTTATAATAATTCCCAACAAACTGATACGCTGCACATACAAACAACGCTGGTACGCCGCCCTCCACCATGATTTTCACGACAGGTCCTTTGCGATTCAGGAAATCAGATCCAGCGAGTTTTTGTTGCCTATCTTGAGCACCCCCCATAAACACTATATCGCTTTCTTTCAGTTTTTTTGTATCAGTCTCAAGCGTCACGGGAACAATTTCGGCTTCTATCCCACGCCACTGACACCTTTTTTGGAGCACGATAACATTTCCACGATCTCCGTAGGTACTCATAAGATCAGGATAGAGCCACGCTATGCGTAATACTTGTTTCATAATATTTTTTTCCCTGTCAATATTTTTCGCACATCCAGCATCGCCGAATATGTAGCCAATACATACAACACCTCACCTTTTGGCATCCCCGAAACTGCCTCATGTAACCCAACCTGAAGGTCGCGAGCGACAATAGGTGTTACGTCTGAATATGCCAATCGAAGTGCCAAATCGTATACACGGTCACCAGCCACATACGTGCTAGTTTTTTTTAGCATCTCAAAATCTACATCCCATATCCAACTCACATCACGACCATCTGGAATACGATCATTGAGCACGAGAAAAAGATGTTTTGCTCCCAAGCCTTGTACAGTGCGCAACGATGCATTAAACCCAGTTGGATTTTTTGACAAAAAAAGCTTCACCTTTTTTCCTCGATACGAAAGGAGTTCCTGACGTCCAAATGCAGGCTCAAAATTCTGCAATGCAGAAGCAACTGTGTCCTCACTTATTCCCATCGTCTTGGCACAAGCTACCGCCGCGAGTGTGTTGTACTGGTTATATAACCCCGAAAGAACCTGTGGAAAGATGTGTACATCTGGAGTTTGCCGTTTCGTCCCGCATTTTTTACATTCCCAAATTCCAATATGGGAATAATATACACCGCTGTAATTCAAGCGTTCGCCACAATTTGGGCAAAAGGTAGAATCCGTAGCATGTTCTTTCTCTTTTATATATTTCTTCGCATCATTCAGTCCGAAGTAGGTAACCTTTCCCGAAACTAGTTTACCCAGATACGCCACGCTCGGATCATCGCTATTTAAAATAACTTCTGTTCCGGAAAGTAGGTTTCGCAACACCTTTTGCCATTTTTCTATAATGATATCTACTTCGCCGTACCTATCCAACTGATCACGAAAGAGATTTAATATAACAATGTGCTTCGGCGTGATGTATTGAAGCACAACTGGAAGGGAATTTTCGTCCACTTCAAATAGCCCGACATCTGCATGAAGGTCACCTTTCCAATCAGCACTTTTTATAAACGAAGAAACAATGCCATTAAGGAGATTTGCCCCACTTGCGTTCGTCACCACGCGATCGCCTTTGGACTCCAGAATTTTTTTGATCATGAGTGTCGTTGTAGTCTTCCCGTTCGTACCAGCTACCAAAATCACACCTTTGGTGAGTTGATTTGCGAAATACGAGGCTATTTTTGGGCGAATAGAAAGGGCAAGTTCTCCGGGCCATGTTTCACCAGCACCCAACCTCAATGTCGTACTGGTTCTAGAAACAGTTTTTGCATTGGTGATGACGACCCGATCGAGGAATGACATGATCTAATTATCGCGCAATCACATCGAGAAGACAATCTAACTCAACTTGTCGTACCGAGTGTCCTGCAACGTCTCATACCACCAACCGTTTAACACAAATCGAGGAAGTCTCATATCACGAACAGCATCGGCTATCTGGGGCAACGAAAACACCTGCCACTCTCCAAGTTTCGATTCTTTACGTTGTGGCTTCATTTTTCTTCTATCTACATATGCCCAGTACATGTAGACATTGTGAAAACTAAAATCCCAGCGTTCAGGACTAGGATTGCGTTGTGCAGGAATCAAATCTGATTCTCTAAAACGTAACCCAGCTTCCTCCCATGCTTCACGTCTTGCCCCACGACTTGGACGCTCTCCAAGTTCTACACCACCACCAGGAAATGTAAGCCTTCCTTTCCTAAAACCTTCCAAGCGTTCAGCTACTATAATACCGGGGTTTCGTAGCGTTCCGGTAACGGGAATAATAAAGGCTATAGAGTTGATAGGAGGATTTGTCTCAACATGAATTCTTTCTAAGAAGGACATCATATTCAGATACTGATGGGTAGGTTATGAAAGAATATAGCACACAAACTCTTACATGGCACGCAATCTTTTAACACGTTCTTCAATCGGTGGGTGCGTATTAAACAGTCCCGCAAACCACGCGCCAAAATTTTTATCTTTAAATGGATTGGTTATATACAGATGCGCCGTTGCGTTTGTGGCGGCTTCGAGGACTTCTTTATCTTTATCTAGCTTCTCGAGCGCACGTGCAAGACCTTCTGGATATCGAGTAAGCTCAGCACCCGACACATCTGCCAAAAATTCTCGATTACGAGACACAGCAAGCTGAATGATACTAGCAAGAATTGGAGAAAGGATCGCAAGCACAATACCTACCACAAGCAGAATTGGCCCTAGGCTATTATCGTTATTCCGATCTCGATCTCTCCCGCCCCACCATAGCGTTCGAAGGAATATGTCCGCCATATATGCCACGGAGCCTACTAGCACCGCGACCACTGCCATAAGTCGTATATCAAAATTTTTGATATGGGAAAGCTCGTGTGCGATAACTCCCTCTAGCTCTCTACGGTCAAGTCGATCGAGAATTCCTGTGGTAGCACACACCACCGCATGCTCAGGATCTCGACCTGTGGCGAATGCATTCATTGCGGTATCTTCTATCACATACAGCCTAGGTTTGGGAATTCCTGCGGCTATAGATAGATTTTCTGCTACAGTAAAAAAGTCAAAATCTCGCTTTCTATCTGCGGGTCTGGCCCCACTTATAGCCAAAACTAGCGAATCGCCCCAATAATAACTTATAAGGCTAGATCCTATACTTATAAGGACAGCAAACCACATGAACCCATTCCCATACCCCAGCCCTTGACCCAACACATATGAAAATAAAATGACGAAAGCAATAAAGCCAGTCATGAGAAAATACGTTTTCGTTACATTTGACCGAATCGAAGATTGAATACTCATGGTTGTATATATCCCAGAGCAGAAATCCTACAACGTGAGGATCCCCGCGCATTTTCGGGGATATAGATTATTTGTCAAATTCCACTTTCACACTTTTACGCTCAGCCTCAGACGCACCAAAGAACTCTTTGGCTTTAAACCCAAGCTGGCCTGCGATCAAAGAATTTGGGAACAGTTGAATTTTTACGTTATAGTCCATAACAGTAGAATTGTAATATTGACGTGAATACGCCACTTTATCCTCTGTGTCAGATAACTCTTTTTGCAACTGCACAAAAGAAGTATTTGCTTGTAGCTGTGGGTATGCTTCGGCGATAGCAAACAACTTTCCAAGTGCTCCAGTAAGCATATCGCTTGCTTCTGCTTTGCTATCCATAGACTTGGCACCCATAAGCGCGCTACGCGCCTTCGTGACATCAGTAAACACTGTCTTTTCATGTTTCGCATATCCTTTAACCGTCTCTACGAGATTTGGGATAAGGTCTGCGCGACGTTTTAGCTGAACATCTATCTGACTCCACGCCTCTTCTATGGCTGCTTTCATGCCAACTAGGCCATTGTAGAGAGACCAAACATAGAGAAGAAATAATCCAACGGCTCCAAGTATGTAGTAAAGATTCATATACACAATCCTCCTTATTTTTTTATCAACCAAGACTTAAAATCATTATACCCAAGTGTATTGATAATGTCACGTTTTGTCGCCCACCCACGTCGCGCCACGGATACACCGTATCGCATCAGGTCCATGTGCTCTACAGCATGCGCGTCTGTGTCTATAGTAAATCGCACTCCATGTTTAATCGCGTCATATACCAAGGGGTCAGGAAAGTCTAGCCTATCTGGATAAGAATTTATCTCCATAGCTATATCTTTTTCTTTAGCAACCGCAAGCACAGCTTGCCAATCTGCATCTGCACCTTCTCGACTCCCAAGTAGTCTACCAGTCGGGTGACCGAATATTCGCACTTTTGGGTGGCTCGTCAGCGCCCTGATAATTCGATCAGTCACCACCGCACGGCTTTGGGTAAAACCAGAATGCAAAGAAACTACGACTGCGTCGACGTATTCAAATGCAGATTCCGGCAATGCTAATTTCCCGTCTGTTAGAATATCTACCTCACACATGAGGAAATATTGTACTCGATCCTTTTCACGTTTCTGCCACGAGGTATATAATTGTTCATAATCATCCTTACGGCGCTTCATGATGGACACAATGTCTTTTTCAGTATGATTGGACAAACTTGGGTTATGATCGCTTATCCCTATGTAGTCGTAGCCTAATTCTTTTGCCTTATCCAGATGATCCCCAAGCGGATTTTTTCCCACATCATGAGATGACGACAAATCGTAATTTGTATGCATATGCAAATCGCCTTTTATGTCGGACAGCTCAACAAGCTTTGGCAGTTCTCCTTCTTTGGCTGCATCTATCTCTCCTTTGTCCTCCCGAAGCTCTGGAGGTATCCACGGTAACCCAACAGCTTTGTAAAATGATTCTTCGGTCTCATACAAACGTATTTTGCCCGTCTTTACATCTTTAATTCCATGCTCAGAAAGCGAAATTCCTTTTCGAAGTGCCAACTCCCGAAGCCGAACATTATGATTTTTGCTTCCAGTGAAGTATTGAAGCATCGCACCGTATGACGAAAGGTTTTGGACACGCAAATCCACCTGTCGACCGTTGTGCAAAAGAAGCGTAGCGCCACTTGCGCCATGATCCACAAGTTTCTGATGAGGGAACAAGACGAAGTGATCCAAAACGAGCTCTGGTTTACTTGTAGCTACCGCTATGTCGATATCTCCAATCGTTGATACGCTACGTCGTAGGCTTCCTAGCACATCTGCTCGATCAACGTGACCCCCTGCCTTCAAATATTCGATAATTTCGCGTGCTATGGCATCTGCGGCTGGCAGAGGCATGCGATTTTCTTTTATCTGCCCACGTTTATATATCTCTATAGCCTCCAGTATCACGGTCTGGGATTTCTCCCCAAATCCTTCCATTGTGGCTATTTTACCCGCTTTTGCCGCTTGCTCTAAATCTGATATTACTGTCTTTTCGCCGCCGAGCTTCAACTCAGTAACGAGTGCATAAGCTTTTTTGGGGCCAATCCCCGGAACCAAAAGCAAAGGAAACACGCCCTGTGGGACTTTTGCAAACACACTTTCCCAATGAGTGGACTTTCCAGTCTTAAATAACTCATCTAGATGTTCAGCTATCGTAGATCCCACCCCAGACACCTCATCCAATTTGTTGTCATCCCAGTAGTCTTTAAGCTCGCTCGTCAAATGTTCCACACTATCCGCTGCTCGCTGGTAAGCTATGACTCGAAATCGATTTTCGTTCAGTATCTGATACGCTGCCGCAACTTTTCGAAGAAGTTCTGCAATTTCTAAATTCGTCATAATAGTTATTTTCTTCTCCCATGCTAACACACCATTGTTATGAGCTCAATTTTCTATTATAATCATTTGGTATTTGACCCGACATTTTGGGATCGTAGCTCAGCCTGGTTAGAGCGCCTCCCTGTCAAGGAGGAGGTCGAGGGTTCGAGTCCCTTCGGTCCCGCACTAGAATCTTTATATCAAATAAAGAGTTCTTGTATTCATGCGTTGCATGAATGCCACACCTGCCCCACTATCACTGCCTAGAACGGAGGAAACAAACAAGATGATTGAAGACGTTACAAAACAACTCAAAAACCCAGATTCTCTCGTGTCATTATTTTTAGGCGTTGCGGTGGTTATAGTTACGGGTGTCCTTATCTTTAACTATATTCAAGAAAAGAAAGCAGACACCGCTAAATCTGAAACAAAAAAAGAACAGCAAAAAAGTGAAACAAATATGTCACTTCCCGCCACTTACACAGTTACGGCAGGAGACTCTTTGTGGAGCATTGCACAAAAATATTTTGGCAGTGGTTACAACTGGGTAGATATAGCAACAGCAAATACTCTGACTGATGCCAACCTGATTGAGGTTGGACAAAAACTTACTGTTCCAAATGTTCCAAAACGACCCGAAGGACAAACACTGTCCAACAGTGTCGAGGTGAAAATGCCAACAGATGGCAAATACACTGTCAAACACGGCGAAACATTGTGGACCATATCAGCAGATGTGTACGGTACTGGATTCCGTTGGGAGGAGATTGCAAAGAAAAATAATTTGACGAATCCCAACACTATTCATGCTGGAAACGTGTTGCAGTTGCCATAGTATTTGGTAAACCCAAATTGGCTGACATCATACACTCATGCTAATATGAGATGTGGTTCTTTTGCGGGATTAGTACAGTGGTAGTATGCATCCTTCCCAAGGATGAGAAGAGGGTTCGATTCCCTTATCCCGCTCATAAAAAAATAATGTGAGCGAAGCTCGCGTTATCTTTATATGAATGAATTGCGGGTGCAACACTCTTGGGTTCGCTAACCCACAATAGTGAAAACGAAGGATCACTATTGTGGAAGTTATAAGGAGGAAGCACAGTATTTTTAGATGTATAACGAAGTTATTCTAAAAATACGAGCAAGCTCTTATTCCCTTATCCCGCTCATAAAAACATATGCTACAATTGTTGCATGGAAGAAGATCTTCAAAGTGACAGTAGCTCATCTCACATCTTTCAAATACTCTTTTGGATTATTTTTGTCATAACGATTGGACTTGGAAGTACCGTAGCTTATCTTCTGAATCAAAACACCAAACTCTCCCACGATCTCCTTTCTCTAAAGCTCATGGTCGATTCATCTGGCCCGATAGTGCCCACCCCGACACCAGCCGAGATAACGGCTCAAACGGCACAGATTCCTGGATGGAAGTACTACGCGACAGAGGATTTTTCTTTCCAATACCAACCAGACACCTATGAAGTATTTGACACAGTAAAAGATACCACCGCACTAAAAACTACACGCGAGTATTCCGTGGGTATCCCAAATAGTGACTCTATACTATTCACCCTCTATGTATATCCATCACAGAAAACTGCAGCCGATTGGTGGAAAACGGAAGGTGTCGAAAAATACAACCAATTAGTGAAAGATTTTTATGACGCATCACAACCGCAGCCAGCGTCTTTAGATTTACCCAAATTCACGCTATCTACTACTCTCATCGGAGGAGAGGCGGGTATAGTCGCCTCAGGCACCGTAAACTCCGCCCAGCGCGGGGAAAGCACCATTTCGGTGATCAGTCACAAAGGGAAAATATACCTTTTTGATCAATTTAATCAAACCCGCGGAAGTAAGTCTTTCGAGGTCGGAAAAACTACACTTTCCACATTTAGCTTTCTTAAATAACCCATTGCGCGTTTTTCTATCATAAAAGACTTATGTGCTTGTGCAGCATACCCGCTATAAACTACAGTTAAATTATTATGAATAATGCCTACTCTTGGTACTCACTCCTTATCAAACCCTCATGGGCGCCCCCAAATTGGCTATTTGGCCCTGTGTGGTCATTGCTTTACGTAATCATAGCAATCACTTTTGGATATGTTTTTTATCGTGTAGCAAAAGGGGAGCTTCCACGAGCAGTCGCCACACCATTTATTCTCAACCTCATTTTCAATTTCGCTTTTTCTCCCATCCAATTCACTCTCAGAAATAACCTATGGGCATGCGCAGATATTTTATTGGTTTTGATGACTCAAGTGTGGGCAGCAAACGCAATCTGGCGATACGATAAACGCATCGTCTATGCCAACATTCCCTATGGACTTTGGGTGTCATTTGCTACAATTTTACAGATAAACATTACGCTGCTAAATCTCTAATTATGTTCCTAAAACTCTACGCTATCGCATTACCTGTGTTTTTTATTATCGATATGCTCTGGCTTGGTTTGATAGCCAAAAACTTCTATCAAAAACAAATAGGATTCCTCATGACACCAAATGTAAACTGGGCTGCTGCGATAATTTTTTATCTCCTTTTTATCGTGGGACTTGTTGTGTTTGTGATTGAACCTGCGTTAAAACTTCAATCATGGAACCACGCCGTGCTCTACGGAGCACTCTTTGGACTTATTACATACGCTACCTACGACCTGACCAATCTTGCCACTGTCGCCAATTGGCCGCTTTTAGTAACGATCGTCGATCTCATCTGGGGAACAGTGCTTGCTACATGTGTTTCGACAGTTAGTTTTTTTATAGCACGTCGCCTAGGGTTATGAATCCATACGGAATTTTTGCAATAATCTTGTTTCTCTACATGTGTATATGGTTTCGTGTCGCAATCATCAAAAAACGAAACGATGTAGCAGACATTGCGTGGGGACTTGGTTTTCCGCTACTTTGTTGGACTAGCTATCTTTTCGGAGAACATTCGACTCGAGCTTTTGTGGTAAATATTGCGATATCCCTATGGGGATATCGTCTTGCACGACACATATATCGCCGTAACAAAGATAAACCTGAGGATTCACGCTATGCGACTTGGCGAAAAGAGTGGAAACATGTGTATCTCCGAAGTTTTGTGCAAATATTTATGCTCCAAGGAGCATTCCTCTACCTCATCGCACTTCCCGCTGTGTATATAAATCTCACACTCGCCTACCCTCTACACACTCAGGATTTTATCGGATTGGCCATATGGATTATCGGGTTTTATTTTGAAGTAGTGGGTGATGCCCAGCTTGCTCGATTTGTACAAAACCCAACAAATCATGGAAAAATTATGCAAACCGGTCTATGGAAGTACACCAGACATCCAAATTATTTTGGAGAAGTGGCGATGTGGTGGGGTATATATGGTATAGCCCTCGGACTCCCTGATGGCGTTTTGACAATTATTGGCCCTCTTACAATTACTTGGCTGATACTCTTTGTTTCAGGCGTGCCACTACTAGAAAAAAAATATATAGGACGCCCAGAATTTGATGCATATAAAAAACGAACAAGTGTCTTTTTCCCA
The DNA here is from genome assembly GCA_964639945.1 of uncultured Gammaproteobacteria bacterium. GTDB lineage: Bacteria > Patescibacteriota > Microgenomatia > UBA10105 > UBA927 > UBA927. Next base: position 12,590 of record CAZXHY010000001.1, on the reverse strand, counting down.
TGGCCCCCTAAGCATATATGATTCCAAAAGTTGTCGTGGTAAACGACCTCATGCAAAGCAATTACCGCTATTTGCTGACCGAACCTGTCGGCAAAAACTTTGACCCGTCGTTTAAACCAGAGCTTACTCCCAAAGAGATGCTCGCTCTTGGTATATTTGGTGGCAAATACATGACTGACTGCACAAATGAATTTCCAACATCGTGGTTCACCAAAGCAAAGTTATGCACCTCGCGACACGACCCTGCATTAAATTTTTTTGGTGTGGATGCGAGTCAACCACTCGCTGAGTGGCGGAAAAAAGATTGGATACACCCAGACGATCCACGAGGATGGTTCCAGTGGTATTGTCGCTACTTTATGGGGCGACGTCACGAAGATGACGCACGACAAATACAACGATGGAAAGCGATGACTAGACATATAGCACAGATCAAGCGACACTGTTATCGGTATGATTGGAATTGTCGATCGAGGCAACGACAGGCACTTCTTCACTGGGCCTATGATAGTCGAAAATTGTAAGATACCGTATATTTACCTCTCTTGGCATTACCTTTATACTAAAAAAATGTCAATTTTGAAAACTAAGCAACACGTATGAAAAAAACGTTTCAAAAATACTCAGAAAAAACTCGAATAAATCTGAAGCCGGGAATCACAGTCGGGCTAGTATCTATCCCACTATCTATATCACTTGCTCTTGCCTCAGGCGCCTCTCCTGTCATAGGGGTCCTTTCTGCATTTTGGGGAGGAGTCATCGCAGCACTTTTTGGAGGATCTGCGTATAACATAATCGGCCCAACGGGAGCTTTGTCTGGACTTATCTTAACGTTCATCTTAGCTCATGGTTTTGCTTCCGCATCCATGCTCACTATTCTAGTTGGACTCATCATACTGGTGGCGTGGCTATTCAATTTTCATAAATATCTCATATATATCCCAGGAGCAGTCATTCATGGCTTCACGCTGGGAGTCGCATGTATCATTGGTCTAGGTCAACTTAATAATGCATTTGCCCTCAAACCAACAGTCGCTCACGAAAGCCTCATATTAAATATCATTGAATCCATACGGATATTACCCCATGCACAAACAGAATCTATCGTGGTATTTGGCATAGGATTATCATTTCTCATATTTATAAGGAAAAAATTTCCATTTATTCCGGGAGCCATACTTCTCGCTCTTATCGGAATTGTCCTCGGGTACACATCTACTATCGGTATCATTCCTATCTCTATACCTACATTATTTTCCAAATATGGCACACTTACGCTCCACCTTTTTCCTACCGCGTTTCCTAAATTTTTTGTTACTGGATATTTATTCCAAAGCGCTTCGGTAATTGCAATTATTGCCATCATAGAGACCATGCTTTCAGCAAAAGTAGCAAATCTTATGACCAAAACTCGGTTTAACGAACGCAAAGAAATGCTAGCCCTTGCGCTTGCAAATATTACCTCAGGATTTATGGGGGGCATCCCTGTCACCGCAGCACTCGCACGGACAAGTCTCAACATTAAATCAGGGGCAAATAGTAGAATTTCCGCATTGGTTTCTGCTATTACCATCGGTATTGTTTGCGTTGTATTCTTTCAAATGTTTCAATATCTTCCGCTCCCCATAGTCGCCGCTATTCTCGTAAATGTTGCCATAAACATGATCGAACAAGAACATTTTGTATTTCTGTATCGACATGACAAAGCCTCTTTTTTCATATCACTCGTTGTAGGCATCGTAACCATAAGCGCAGATCCTATCATTGCCGTAAGCTTAGGGTCGATCGTCATGCTGCTTCGACAAGTACAGCGATTAAGTGCAGGTGATTATGAAATTTTGGTAAATAATAACAAAAAACTTACCAACCGCATCGTAGGTGAAAATCTAGAAGCATTAGAAAATGGAGGCGACCCATTTGTATACTCATTTAACACAGATCTCACCTATCTCAATCGCGACGCGCATCTTTTGCGCATACACCGCATGGCACCGCAATCAAAAACTGTTATTCTCCGCTTCCGGAACGTAGCATACATAGACCCCGATGGTATACTCACACTAGAAGAAATCATAGAGCTACTCGAGCGTCATGAAACGAGTATATATTTTGTCGGATTATCGGAACAAAACAAACTTACCCTCGCAAAAACTCCATTCTTTGAGCACTATATCGCAGATGATCGAGTATACGAAAAAACATCCGACGCACTAGCTCACATATATACCATCAAAAAGAAATAATAGAGTATATTTGATATATCATGACATCGCTTTCCAAACATGACCCATGTACTGTGTGTGGCAGATTTGCTAACCGCGGTGTCTCTGTAGACGCTGTTATCATAAAAGATTCTGAAATTCTCCTTATCAAACGAGGTGTCGAACCATATAAAGAATTTTGGGCGACCCCCGGAGGATACGTGTCATGGGATGAATCCGCAGAGGAAAGTGTCACTCGTGAAGTCAAAGAAGAAACTGGCCTCGATGTAACACGCACAACGCTTGTTTGTGTCCGAAGTAGCCCATCACGTCACCCCAAACAGGTTATAAACCTTGTCTATATAGTAGAAGTTTCTGACAAGAACGCTCGACACGGCGATGATGCGCTAGAAACCAAATGGTTCCCGCTGGACAAAATCCCGCAACACCTAGCATTTGATCACAAGCAAAATATTGTAGACGCCATAGCGTCCCTGACTGTGTAATCATGATATACTTCGGATTGTAAATAACTCATATGACCCAAGTATCTCAACCCACCATTCCACTTTTTATACCAGACGACTGGAAGGATTACGAACTCATCGATAGTGGTGATGGGGGTAAACTCGAACGCTTCGGCAGCTATACGATCGCTCGCCCAGATCCCCGAGCCATATGGCAGATATCTGCACCCAAAGAGGTTTGGGATAACGCAGACGCGCTATACATACGTGCGAACAAAGATTCCGGAGACTGGCAAATCAAGCGACCACCGCCAGAACCTTGGATTGTACATTATGACTCTATAGCATTTATGCTAAAACCAACCTCGTTCAAGCACGTCGGTATATTTCCAGAACAAGCAGTCAATTGGCGATGGATGACGGATTTGATCAATGGCACATTTCCCAACGTATTAAATCTTTTTGCTTACTCTGGTGGCGCCACTCTGGCTTGTGCTGCTGCGGGGGCAAAAGTTACACATGTCGATAGTGCCAAAAGTGCTATAAGCTGGGCGAGAGAAAATGCCGTCGCATCACATCTTTCTAACGCACCCATTCGTTGGATCGTAGATGATGCATATAAATTTGCACAACGCGAAGTACGTCGCGGGGTGAAATACGATGCGATCATCATGGATCCTCCGAGATTTGGTCGCGGCACACAAGGTGAAGTCTGGAAACTAGAAGAAAATCTTCCAAAATTGCTAACTGTCTGCAAAGAACTGCTTTCACCAAAACCGTTGTTTATCCTCATCAACGCATACACGGCAGATATGTCTTCTGTTGTTGTCGAACGACTACTTTCCGATCTTACACGCGGTCTTGGTGGCACTGTCTCACTTGCGGAACTTGCACTGAAAGAAACAGCAAGTGGTAGGCTATTACCGAGCGGTATTTGTGCGCGTTGGCAAGCACGGTAACGTCGCTCGCGCTCGAGCTTTTTGGTACAATAGCAGTTGTGCCTCCATAGCTCAACGGTAGAGCAGCGGTATCGTAAACCGTAGATGTCAGTCCAATTCTGACTGGGGGCTCCATAAAAATTACCTATGATCTCATCTAGACTTGGACGATTTGAAAATCGAAAAGCCCAAAAACGCCTTCTGATAGCGATTGGCGGATCTATTGGCATACTCCTTTTTATCGCGCTTTTTGGACTCAAAATGCTCGTAGGATTTAGCCTCCTCGTCGATCGACTCCGTGGTGCATCGACAAGTAATCAACAAACCCAGTCAAACCTTTTGCTCCCTCCGGTCATAGATCCACTCCCTGAAGCGACCTTTAGCTCGACCCTTTCTATCACGGGTCGCGGAACAGCCAAAAATCAAGTCATAGTCTACATCGATGACAAACAGTTCAAAAAGTTTGCCGTGAATGACGATGGCACATTCGCACTTTCTGATATTCCTGTCGATGAAGGAGAGGTAAGTATAAGCAGTAAGATCACCGACGACAAAGGAAACACAAGCGACCTTTCTAATATCGTACACGTGACCGTCGATCGCAAACCACCTACACTCGAAGTTTCTAAACCTGATGACGGTGCCAAAATTCAGGACGGCACGCATAAAGCCACTATAGAAGGGAAAACAGATGAAGATGGCCGCGTCACTATAAACGATCGCATAGTCGTAGTTCGCTCTGGCGGAACATTTACCTATGCCATGCCATTATCCGATGGTGAAAATACGCTCAAAATTGTCGCCACAGACCCAGCAGGAAACCAAACAACTATAGAACGACGCGTGACGTACCAAAACTAATCCGTTTCTCAAACGCACCAACAAAAATCCACATCCAGATCGCAATCTGAGGAAAAAATAAACTATTAGAAAACTGACTATGGACGAGTATGCTTGCAACCCCAGAAACTAACACGACTCCGAGGTGACGATATTTCGTGTGTTCTATAGCACGTTTTCCCATATAGATCATGCGAATAATCATCCACGCATATACGCCAGTTCCTAATATCCCAGTTGTCGCCCATATAAATTCAATGCTATTATCCAACCCAGCTCCAGCATGAGATATCATCTGAGTATCGTCTACCCACCCTCGCTTTCTCTGTACATATCGCAATGTATTAAATCCGTGACCCAATAGTGGTGCTTCCTGTATAAGTGTGACACCTCGCTGCCAATTTCCAATTCGTGCGAATGTAGATGCAGTACGAAAAAGCTTCACACCTTCACCGTCTTTTCGTGGAAGAAAGAACAATACTCCGATAAAAAATGCTGCAAGTAGCACAGCGTATCGTCCGCGACGAAAAAGCAGCGCCATCACAACTAATCCCACTATAAACGCAAGATATCCTGATCGCGAATACGTCAGAAGCAGTGAGACAAGTGTCACGATCTCACCAAACCCTACCATCCACAAATATTTTTTTTGGGTCCATAGATATGTTCCCAACCATAGGGTAAGTACAAACAAAATCGCAGCAAAATTTGGATCCAGTACAGTAGAAAACACTCGGTACAGATGAGGGTCCCACCCTAAATATGATACGTTACGCAAATATGGATACCAGATGTACTGCACGATTCCGAGCGTTGCTACACCGGTGCCCACACTATACAAACCCCACAACCACCAAATAGGCTGCTGTGGTAATACAAATACAGTTACATACAAAGCAGCATACGCAGCCCAACGAAACGCATACAGTGAACTAGTCAGAATCTCTATGGGCGAAAATCTCGTGTAGTTTGCGACTAGCGATACAAGACACGCTGCGCCAAACAATACGAGAGGCACACGAAGAAAAAGCAACGGAATGTTCTTGGGGAGATGAAACAATGTATACACAAGCAGCGCTCCAAGCGCGATATCCATGATGTACACAGTGACCCCGCCTCCCAAAGATATGCCACCTACTTGACCAGCCACAAGTCCAAATAATAGCAATAGAGAAAGCACTATATTCATAAATCTCGTATGGACATATACCAGAGCACAAAACACCCGATGAACCCATGTGATAGCACGAGGCTTCCAATCATGTTCCCTTGCCAGTATACCGGATTTTTTATATTCCATCCTACCAATAGAAAGCATGCCATAAGAATCATCTTTCTTTGCCAAGCACGAGAGGAGGACGTAAACCACGCGATGACGAATGTCGGCAACAAAAAAACTAAATGGTGCTGCCACGCGAGGGGTTCAACCAGAATTTGCATAGGCAGTAAGACTGCAAGCATATGGAGCGCACTCCTCCGTTCTTTTTTTATTAACGTGTATATGGAGCTACTGATAATAACGACGATCACACCATACGATAGATATGCACTGTTACCGCCAAATATTCGCGATATGAATCCTCCAACTCCTTGATTGTAGTAAATCTCACGACTTTCATACGCAAGCAGGTGAGGAACCATATCGCGTAGGTATTCCCTATCAGGTGCCCAACCTCGTAGTGCACCCATGAGAACAAATAGACACACGACACCGACAACACTCATCACTATGTATTTTCGCAACTCTGTAAAAAATAACCCCACGTAAACAAATATAAAATGCGGCTTAAAAAGTAGGGATATGGCAAGCACCATCGAGCGTATTGGAGGCGCTAATCGCAAAGAACTCACACCGAGTAGCAAAAGAGAAAGTGCAATATAATTTACCTGACCCATACCAAACGTAAATTTTGTGGGAAACGCCAAAAACCCAACAGCGCTCACAATCGCCCACAGGCGCACCGATTCTTTTCCGACCAAGCGCAGTGACAGATATGTCGTGGCTAGATATGCAGCAAAAGATAAAACAACCCATACACTTGCGGCTATCTTATATGGCAATATCGTAAATGGAATATATGGAACCAAACTTACAGCAGGATACCCCAATCCCGTATACAAAGTCGTATCGTGATACAGAGATCTCCCTGCCAGTAAATTTTGAGCAGAATAATACAAGACAGAAAAATCGGGGATAGAGGTAGACGCAGCTCGCACAATAGACCACAACGCATATACGGCAACCACCACCACAAACAGTGTCTCAAAAATTACGATTTTTTTGATGCGTGTGTGAGAAGCCATAATTTCGACCGAACTAAATACGAGTGAAAGCTCATCATTATAGCTACAATCGCCCCCTGAGTTCCATCCAAAAATCCTAATCTCCAAATGTAATTAACGAAAAATTTGGCCACAGGATATGCCACCACGTGCCAGAGAGGAATGTTGGTTTTCATTTTATGCAAATACCGTGCACGTATAGTCGAGTAACGATTCACACTAGCTATAAACTGTGCAACACTCGGATGTGGCGTATGGAGCAGTGGGGAGACAAAATTCCCTATAAGTCCATTTATCTGCCAAACTTCATGAACTGGATCTGCCCACATCCCTGCGTCTTTTTTTGCAAAACGTAACAATCTCACATTTTCTGTTTCCCCATGGCGCAATACTTTTCCCCAGATCATATCTTCACGTCTTACCATATACCCTACTACATCCGATTTGACGGTACTGGCAAGGATTAGTTCTTTGGCTAACTCCTCTGGCACGACTTCATCGGAGTCTACAAACAGCACCCAGTCTCCTCTGGCGAGAGTAAGACCTATGTTTCGCTGTGTTGCAAAGTCGTCACCCAACGGGTGAGAGCTCACGGTTGCGTTAAAAGATTTCGCAATAGCAATCGTCGTATCTGTGGAAAGATCATCTATGACAAGAAGCTCATCTGCGAATGTGAGACTTTTTAGCGTTGCAGCGAGGGTTCCTGCACTATTGTGTGTGAGTACAACTGCGCTTATCATAAGCAGAACGATCATATCATAGACACGATGAACATCTCACGCCTATTTCTTTGGTTGGCATGTATGTACCTTTTGGGATTTCTATCTCATGCTGTGTATTTGTCTAAAACAGTATATGGCGATGGAATTTTCTACTACTCATGGCTGCGATCGACGATAGTAGATCGCGATATTTCGTTTGCAAACGAGTACGCGCATTTTGGCGCAACGCAACCCAAAACAAACATTGGACAGTTAGGAAACAAGTATAGTATCGGCCCGTCCCTTCTGTGGGCACCTGCGTTTATCGCTACACACATAGTTATACACGAGGACGGGTACACACTGCCTTACCAAGTGGCAGTTGGTGGGACAACAGTACTACTTACTGTTTTTGCTCTCATACTCCTCTACCGGCTGCTTACAGGCCCAAACGAAACACGGATGTTTGCCATACTTACCATAGCATTCGCCACAAATTTATTTTTTTATGGTGCCATAGACCCTGCGAATTCTCACGGCGTTTCGTTTTTTATAACAGTTGTATATCTCTCCCTACTGAAAGCTGAGAAACCAAACTGGACAGCGGTTGGAGCAAGTCTTGCGATCTTGTGTATGATACGTCTCCAAGACTGCATCTTCGTGCTGTTGCTGATCCCATACATACGATCCATAAAACTAGGTAAAATTATCACCGGCTTTGCTATCACATTTCTCCCTCAACTACTCGCATGGAATGCACTGTATGGAAATTTCTGGATAAATCCATACCTCGCTGGAGGAGAGAAATTGTCTTTTCTGTCACCTCATATTCTCGGCGTACTCTTTCATTTCGATAGCGGGCTCTTTCTCTGGACACCTGTGGTTGCGCTTGGAGTGTACGGACTGTGGGCAAGAAAATCCCAATACTTTTGGTATCTCGTCGTCGTTGGTTTACAACTATGGGTAGTCGCAAGCTGGAGTACATGGTGGCAAGGAGCAAGCTATAGTGGACGCATGTTTGTGAGTACTCTTCCACTCATAGCGTTTGGGCTAACCCAAGGCATAGACAAACTCAGAATACTGTATGGAAATTTGGTGACAATACTTTTTGTGGCAACACTCGCCATACTCAATACACTTTCCATAATCTATTTTCTTCTCACGCACTAGCCAAAACCTTCCGATAGAGCGCCGCCATTTTTTCTGCCCCTATCTCTTTATCGTGCACCGCAACGGCGCGAGCACGAGCAGCCTCCGCGAAGTGCGCACGTAGACGAGGTTGTAAAATATATTTTTTCAACGATTCTGCTATGGCGCGCACGTCACCACTCTCTACAAGCACCGCTGCATCACCTACATTCTCTGGGATTCCTCCTGTTCGAGTTGTCACGATAGGAAGCCCCATACTCTGCGCTTCGAGAAGCGCTGTACAATATTGTTCTATCCATGTGGGCGTCGGGACACTCGGAGCCACGAAAATATCTGCACGCTGGTAAAAATCTGGCATTTCTAAATATGTAGCACTCGCATGACTAGAGTGCCAATTTATGCCTAACGCTCGCTCCCGTGCCAAAAGCTTTTTGTGCTCAGATCCCTCACCAACAAATAATATTTTGATCGTGTAGTCATGCAGCGCCTTGTCTTTATTCAACAAGCTCACTGCCTCTAAAATATCGTAGACTCCTTTATACGTTTCGAGTCTCCCGCTAAACATGATAGTGAATTCTCGTTTGTGAGGGTCAGAAATGCGGGTGAGCCAGTCCTTGCGAGGGGCAAATCTTTTTGTATCCACGAAGTGACTTATGACCGTAATTTTTGCTGGATCTGTCCCCTCTTGGATCAGTACTTCACGAGTGAGATGGGTAAGGGCGATGATGTGATCAAGCTCGTGGCGAGCGCGAGCTTTAAAGTGTTTTCTTCCCCATATACCCTCGTTGTTATGCGGGATATTTTCCAACACTGTGGCTATAACCTTTTTTACTCGACCTGCTTTTTTAGCGTTCAGCGCTTGTTGTGTGTAGTGATAATACGTTTCGGCAGTATGCACAAGATTAAATCCAGACAATTCTTTTTCCAAACCCAATAGGTAATGAGCATCTACGAACAACCTGTTCAAAACAGACATTTTATAAGGGAACTCTGGTACGTCCATGGGACACCAAAGCTTTTTGACAGGAAAAGAAAACGTATCATGAAATGGAACAAGTGATCCAAAGGCTGTGATATCGAATTCGCGCATGAGCGGCTCAAAAAACTGCATCTCATAACCGTTGAGAAATTTTCCCCGAACTATTGCAACTTTTGGCTTCATGTATGTATAACTGAGAGAACAATTTTTCCAAACGAATCCCATGAATATTTTTTAGCCTGTGCCTTTCCGCGAGTTCCATAGAACGAGCGAGTTTTTGTATCCACCATGAGACTCATCGCACGTGAGAGTGCTACGTGATCATGAGGATCTACTCGTACACCTGCATCCCCCACCACTTCAGAAAATATTGGGATATCGGACACAATCACAGGGCAACCACTACTCATTGCCTCAACCACAGGAAGACAAAAACCTTCCACCAAAGAAGGAGAGACAAACGCGACAGCTCCTCGGTAGTATAAAGCGAGCTTTTGGTCAGCAACGTATCCCAATCGACGAACATACTGAGTCACTCGCTCTGATTGCGCCACTTTTTCTATATCTGGATCCAACCAATAGTCACTACCGATAAGGTACAAATCCGCGTCAAAAGTTTGTCTCACTTTCGCAAAGGCACGAATGAGCATGGGGAGATTTTTCCCACGCTTGAGTGAGCCTACGTAAAGAAAGTATGGACGTTTGCTTTCGTGCACTTCTTGCGAGATGCCAAACCGCGCACTCACACCAAGTGGGGCTGCTGTCACAAATTGATCAGACACATGAAACACTTGCATAATATCCGATTTTACTGCAGTGGATATGGTCACAATATGCGACGCTTTTCGAACTAATCGAGTGGTCAATGCTTGCAACTTCTTTGCTGAATCAGGGTATAAGTTGGGAAAATGTAAAAATCCTAGGTCGTATACAAACCCAATCGTTTTCGCACCAGTATAGGGAATTCCCTGACCAAGTGCTAAAAACAAATCAACTGGGTGGAGATAAAGCTCTAATGGTAGCCACAAAGAAAACCAACCACGCTTGGGACGTATAACACGATTTTCCATCCGTGGCCCAAAACTTTTCATAAGATTGGAATCTATAGGTAACATGCTGTAAAGACGATATGTATGCGTAGCATCAAGCAGGCTCAACTGCTGCAGAAGATTCACCACCACCCAATAGACACCAACCTTGAGTCTGTCGTCAGAAATCCCAAGCATTCCAGCATCTACACCTATGATCATATAAGCGTATTATACACGCGTTTATTATTTCGCTCTTTTGAGCTCATCAGAGTCGACACGCATCGACTAATAGCTAGTGCACAGTGAGACATATCTCAATGTGTGCACTAGCACAGAATTCATATTTGTTTTTTGCCTCCGCAGTAGTTGTTTGGATCGAATTTTATTCGATAAAACCAGCAAACGCAGGGATGAACTTAACCTCAAAAGCGGCAAACTCCATTACGCCAATTTCGGTTTCACATCCATAATGCAGTTGGACGCCACTTGACGCATTTTCACTGATACCAATCACAGCGGTGCAATATGGCGCGAGCGTCATGGAACTCAAACTAGGATCGAAGTGTTGCGCCTCCATAAAATCGAAGCGATATAACGAATCACTGCTGAGGCTGACAAATGACTCTCCACCTTTCTCCACATGCGCAGGATGACAATCTTGGCTTGTCACCCAATCATTTCGCGTAACATCATAGTAGAGAAAATCGCCATCGTGCAGAGAGCAGTGACCCACAGTGATGCTTGGCTCTTCGATGAGCAACCATTCAAGGTCAACCTCTGTGCGATGTTGCATATCGGCTATCAGAAGATTGTATGCGAGTGGGTTGACCACCGCACCAAAGCGAAAAAGAACTACCAGAATCATCACCGAAAACACTGGGACCAGCAAGATATTTCGAAACGTGGTCGTGCGAAGAAACTTCATCGGACATTCTCCTGTATTTTTATCTTTTGATATCTCTCAAGCGACGCTGCTTGAAAGTCCAAACTGCGGGTGCGAGGCACCTTTATAACATTCTTGATTCTCCTTTCTTACTATCAAATTTTGATTTTCAAATAAAATGAAAATTCCACCTATATTGTTATTCCCCTCTCTACCGATCAGAGCATGTCTGGTCAGTTGCGAAGGGAATAACGAGGATAGAAGAGGGTACCAAGAAAAAAACGTATGAATCCTATGTAAACGTGCTGCATATTCCCCACAGCAATCGCCGCAAATGACGGGTCTGAGGAGAATATACGAACTCGAAGTATACCAAAAATCTCGAGGCTAATCAAATACTATGGGATAAATTAAACTTGAAATTGACCAAATTTCCGAAGAAGATAATCTCTCACGCCTTGCACGGCTCCTGCATTACCTTTTTTTTGATATTCTATAAATGTCTTGGGTAAACGGAGGTATTCGTATAGTCGAACCGACCATGGAGCACACCGCTCGAGGAACAATAAATGATTGCGGGAAAGATAGTACTCGTGCGCCTCTGATCCAGACCCCAGAGTGACGCTTTCCTCGTGCGTAATACCTGAAACTCTCACTAGTGTCAAAGGAAATCCTACGCTGGCAGCACGCATGCACAGATCTACTTCTTCATAGTACAAAAAATATGGCTCATAAAACTGCCCACAGCGAGACAATACTTTTTTGTGAATCGCCATAAATGAGCCTGTCACGTAAATCTGTTTTTGCTTTTTCCCACCCAAAATCGTCGTCCAACGGCGAGGATCCAAAGCTCCAAGCACAGGCCCTGCTATACCTACAGGAGTGGTCTTCAGCGCCTCAACAAACTTTGCTATAGCCTTCTGAGAAACGGTAACGTCTTGATTTGCGACCACCACCCATTCTGCGCCATCTGCCAACGCTTTTTCTATCCCAAGATTGGCACCAGCACCATATCCTAAATTTTTCGGTGCATGAATTGTTTCGACATTGGTAACACCGGTGTCTACTGTGCCACCGTTGTCTATAACAATTACTCGATTTGGACTCAAATGAAGCAA